>JAYTHI010000156.1:0-5096 GCA_043732685.1 Ferruginibacter sp.
CGAAAAATAAAACTTATGCAGTGCATGTTTTTTATCTCATTAAATAATTTTTTACCGGCGAAATAAATTGTCTCCGTAAAAACAGGTAGCGGTCTGTTACTACTAAAGCATATTACTTTGGCAATAACCACAATCTTTAAAAGAGACAAAGATATTTTAATGTTGCATTAATTATTTTCCCCAATCCGGTTATTGTTATTGTACTGCCCAGGCAGCAAAAAAAGCTATGGTATTTCCTTCCTGTTGGCAACATACACGGTTGTGGCGTTTGGTAAATACTAAGCGCTGGTTAAATTAATTTTTTACCAAAATGTTTTAGGTTTCTCGCCAGCTTAGGGTCCGGTTGATTGTGCCGGGTTGGGGAATATATTTTACTATTTTTAAAATCTAAGAGGAAGGTAAATTTTTTGTTCTTTTTTAAAAGGACTGCTAATACTTTAATTTTTGGGCAATCCTGCTAAATTAATAAATGGTTTTGGTTGATAAGCTTAAAATGGCGTATATTGATTTGGTATTCAATTATTACCAAATTTGTAATTTATAACCGGCTTAGACACTTATTTGTTTTCTAACCTATTAAATCCACTTTTTAGATGAAGAATTTTATTTTATTGTTATTGTTTTCTCCGGCGGTTTTTGCACAGGATACTACGAATAAGGACAGGTCCATCCAGGGAAATTTTGTAATTAAAAATTTTAAAATCGAATCAGGTGTTGTTTTACCGGAGGCTACAATAGTTTATGGAACTTATGGACATTTAAATGCTGCGCATGATAATGCTGTTTTACTTCCTTCTCATTATATGGCCGACCATCAGGGTTATGAATGGCTTATAGGTGCCGGTCGTGCACTGGATACAACCAAACTATTTTTAATTGCAACAGAGTTATTTGGTAACGGCCATTCTTCTTCTCCCAGCAATACGCCTGAACCTTTTCATGGACCACGTTTTCCCATCGTTACTATTCGTGATAATGTAGAAGCGGTGCATCAATTATTAACTGGGTATTTTAAAATAAATCATTTAAAAGCCCTCATTGGTTTTTCTATGGGCGCCCAGCAAGCATTTCAATGGGCAGTAAGTTATCCTGATTTTACAGATAAGATTGTTGCCACATCAGGCACCGCAAAAACATACCCGCATGGTATCGTGAGGCTCGAAGGTCAAATAGCTGCACTAACAGCAGACGCTGTATTTAATAATGGTGATTATACAAGCCCTCCCGTTAAAGGTTTGCAAGCTTTTGGCGTAGTTTGGACGGCATGGTTATATTCTCAGGAGTGGTGGCGCAAAGAGCTTTGGCGCGCCAGTGCAGCGCCGGGAACAACTTTTGAACAAGTATTGAATGAATACAGAACCAATTTTATACCTGGTGCAGATGCTAATAATTTAATTTTACAAATGCGTACCTGGGAACATCATGATGTTGGACAAACCAAGGGCTTTAACGGCAATGTAGAAACTGCGCTACACTCTATAAAAGTTCCATTTTTATACATGCCTTCTGCAACGGATCTGTATTTTCCAATTGGAGATGCTTCCTATGAAGCAGGCTTTATACCAAAGGTTAATTTTAAACCAATTCCCTCTCTTTGGGGCCATACTGCAGGTGCCGGAAGCAATCCGGAGGACTTGCTTTTTCTAAATGAAAATATTAGTAGCTTTTTAAAAAAATAACCGTAAACATTGATTTTGAGAAGTAGGTTATTGGAAAAGTAATTAATCCGAATTGTTGGTTATTGTATAGCTCTATAAAAAATATAGGCATTTAAAACCATAAAAAAAGTAGCCGGCATTGAAACCCAAATGCTGTCTTTTACCCTTAACCGCGCAATTAAACCAAGTAACATAAGTAAGGACAGTCCGCCTGCAGAAATTAATAAAATGGGTAAAATTTTAAAACCTATTAATAAGCCGGTACCACCTAAAATTTCCAGAATTGCTGTAAGTTGTCCAAATTTTTCAAGTCCGAATCTTTTAAATTCATTTTTAATATGGGTAGAAGTGTAATATAATATTCCATAGGCTAAAAAGGACAAACTGGAAATAAGAATTAGCAGTAAAGAAACGATCATTTTAAAGTATTTTTTGAGATTCCAAGGCAATAAAAATGCACAACAACAATAAGAATAAGGAGGGAAAATGCTTATTCCAGGGATTGTGTATTTTAAAATGATAATATTGAGCGGCGATCATTAAAAACCCCATTATAACTGCGGGTATAAAAACAAGTGCAGGATACCATATGCCTGCTATTAACAAAGTAGCCAGACTAATTTTTGTTGCACCAACCAGTGTTCTTATCTGATCGTTTAATCCGTATTGTTTAAATTCTTTTTCGATATTATCAAAGCGAAATACCCACACAAAAATTACAGCTGCAGCGACAATTATTTGCGCAATAACGGCATATTTATTCATTTTATTGTAGTTAAAATTTGAAATTATGTTGCTTTTAATATAATCAATGGGTAAAATAAAAAATGGTATGTAATGTAAATCTAGATATAACGTCTTATAATCAGATAATTGGCAGATTTGATATGATATTTTTACGACTTCTAATAGTGGTATACATGTTGTGCATAATCTGCATGTGCGGCGCAGTAAGCACGGCAAGACTTAAAAAAATGTATCCAATAATTGAATTTAAATTAATGAACATAAATCCGGTTAATCCAAAAACTGCAATTCCGGCAAGCGCCAGCACACTGTATATGGCTATTTGTTTAATAATTATCGGAGCAGTAAACACATTATCCCTTTGTAAATAATTTACTATGTTTTTGAGCGATAAAAAGGAGTGCCACACAACAAAATAGAAGGTAAATCCAATAATCATGGGAAGGTTGTAAAGTATCACCAGGATTAATAGGAAATGTATAAAGAATTGTTTCCGGTCAATCCTGTTCGAGTTATTAGTAGAAAAATAAAGTATGGAACTTATTAAAAATAGCAATGCAAAAAGCAATATGATTTGATTTTTATGCAAGCCGATAAAATCAATAACAAAAGCGTACTTGATACCTGAACTAAAAAGCTGAAAAAGCGGCCTTATTTCTTGAAAATTGTGTAACAAAATAACTGACAGTATTACAAGTCCGTAACTGGTTATAAAAAACTTTCCGACAAATGAATTGGTATTAAATTTATGCAGATCTGTTTCGCCAAAATGATAGGCGGCAAAAAGAATAAATAATAAATTTCCCTGTAAAGGGAAAAACCATAAAATTGCTGCAAAAATTAGTAACCGGCTGAGGTAGTTTATAAAAAAATATATTTTAGAGAAAGACTTTTTATCGTCGGCTGCATTTTGGGTAGCTATTAATAGATCTGCTGCACCGTGTGGAACACCTAACAAAACAATACCCACCAAAAAAAATACATACTGCAGGTGTACAGGAATAGGAATGATGTATTGTTGAAATATCAACAACAGGAATCCGCCAATTAAAAGCACCAGCTTTATCATAACTATTTTTTATAGCAGCGATTGTTTAGTAGAAGGGTAAATAACATAAGGTATGGAAATAATAACAACTATATACGTTATTACATATATAGTTGTTACTAATGTTATTATTAAAGATTTATGTGTAATATTTCAATTAAAGCAACTAAGCTTTTACGGTTTGATCGTACACTTTCTTACTATTGGTATTAATTAACGGAATAGTATCTAAAATTCCTTTATCACCCTGGGCTAAAACATATATTACAAGTCCGAAACCTATTTTATTAACAGAATCACCGATATTGTAAACAACATCTAAGGATAAACCTTCAAAAATTCTAATTCCAAAAAAACCACCTGCTGTACCGGCGATATATCCAATAGGATAAATTGCCCATCCAACCAATACGAACCAGGCCAATGATCTGTTTGCTTTTGCTACACCTGAACCGGCAACACTGGCTAATTTTGCAACCTCTCCAAACCAAATTAGGTATACAATGTAGAAATAGGCAAGTCCGCTAGCTAGACCCCATACCCAACTTTGTTTTTCTAAAGGGTAAATTGCTTCACCGATATAACCTGTTACCAACATAAAGACAGAGGCTGCTATCAGCTTCCAAAGAAGTCCGATCTTAGCACCAGCTTTTTTAGTAATAAGGTAAAACTCAACACACATAAGCGGTACAGTCAATAACCAATCCACATACCTAAAAAATGTAGGAGATGTTTTGGTTGCCAAAAAATACTCTCTCATGTAATAATAGTGAAAGGCTGCTATCAGGGTAATTAAGCCTGAGATTAAAACGGAGGTTCGCCACTTTTTGTCGGTATTAGATACTTCAAAAAGGAAAAACACCGAGGCAGCCAGCATGGCCATGCATCCAACAAAAAAAGTGAATGCTACATAATTGTCAGGGGAGATTGGTTGAATCTCGAGTAATGAGTAAAACATTTTTTATATTGATTTAAGTGAAAAAACGTAAGAGTAAATAGTATTAGACATTGTTAGAAAAAGAACTTTTCTTATAATATTATTATTGATTACAGTTTTTTAAAACAATTGTTTGAAAATAAAAATTAAATTTAACAATATGTATCTACTTGATTTATATATTGTTTAATCTTTCTTTCCTACAACATCACTAAGATTAATTATTTTTCTTCTTCTTAAAAGCTTTTGGCGTAACTCCTTATAATATTGGTGATAATATTAAAATTGCATGGTTAAACGCATTGAAGTTTATTACTCACGAATCCCTTATTAATGCCATTTAACGTATGCTTATTTTGCTTCAGTTACTTTTTATTTGTGGATTATTTATCAGTCTTTATAATTTTTAGTCTTACTAATATTTTATAGTTACCCGAACGCTTACCATTGTATCAATTGATAGCATGCTATTTAGCAGGAACATATTGGTGCTGCATAGTTTATATAATATTGGAGTTGATTTTTCTGTAACCACCTTTTAATAGCGACTATAATAGCGGGTCAACTGCAGGACTGCAATTGCGCTGTTTTGAACATCGCTGACCTTAATAATTTATTATAATCATTTAACCTCTTACCGGGAAAAAAGATAAAACGGCTAAACATTTAATCGGCAAAATAAAAAGCAAAAAATTAATGCCTAAAC
>JAYTHI010000157.1:0-15395 GCA_043732685.1 Ferruginibacter sp.
CCCCATTCGCCGCATCGGCGTGGGGGACTGCCCAAAAAATTGTCTCTATTTTTAACAACAAAAAACTTGCAATATGGCGTACAATAACAGTATTCTAAAACAATAAAAAAGCCGCTATCTCCTGTAATAGAAAACTAGCGGCTCATTAAAATGGTATTAAATTATCAACCCTAAATCATTATTTACAATTTCTTCAATTCTTTTTGTAATTTTTCATTCATCCTTACATAGTCCTCATTTTTTGCCTCTTTGGCTAAAAATAAGGAGGCTTTTGAACTTTCCATAGCGCCTGCAATATTGCCCATTTCTTTTTGAATTTTGGCTTTATACAAAAACATATAAAATGCTTTTGGATTTTCTTCGGTTGCCTTGGTGATGTATTCTAAGGCCTTTGGTAAATTTTTATCGTACTCAAAATAAAATTGCGCTGCCTGCCAGTAAGGTTTTTTGTCGGTTAGCATGGCGGCATCAAATTGCGCTTTTAATTTTTCATTAATATCGGCGGTTATGGTAATGTCAATCCCTCTTTTTTCCCACATAATTTCCAGGTGACAGGTATCTGCCTTAATATTGGCAATTTGAAGGGTTAAGGTTTCTATTTTAGTTTTCAATTTAATGGCGGGAACTTTAAAACGAACGATATCCTCCGTTTCTTTATAGCCATCAACACCCCAGTTTTTTAAACCTTTATTAATTATGACTTCCCAGCTGTCTTCGTTGGGGATGGTGTATAATACGTAAGTTCCGGTATCTAATTTTTTACCGCCAATTTCAACAGGGGCGGAAAATTTTAAGGTAGTTGCGGCATTAGCACCGGTGCGCCATAATTTGCCATAAGGCACCAGATCGCCAAATACATTTCTACCTTTTGCACCGGGTCTTGAATACGTAATTTCAATACTGCCCATACCAAATTCTTGTTTGATGGTTTGGGCAGTGGATGCTGCCGGTAATTTTATTTGTGCTGTTGCATTTTGAAAGCTCAGGCAACCAAGCAATACAAGAATAGCGGTAAAATTTTTCATGTGTTGTAATTGTTTTATAAAATAAAAAATGAGAAAATACGATTGTAAATTTAGGTGATATAAGGTTGCTTTATTGTTGCGTTTAAGCAGAGAGGTTATAAATAGGTGTGGGCAAATTTGTACATCCTTTAAAAGAAATGTATGCCATATTGTTTAAGCAAACTTTATTGTTGAAGTAGACTTAAATATTAATCAAAATAAATTTTTACGGTTTGATAAAATAGCCGGCTGTTTAAATATTGTTGTTGTGCCTGCTGTTGTTTTTCAGAAAAACCCTGCAGCCCAAAAAGTCCGGCAGCATTACCTTTATTAATAGCAATTTCAAGGTAGGTGGCCGAGTTAAACATAGCCAATTTTTCGCCTTCTCCAACATCTGCATAATTATCACTTATTTTATCAATAATTTCATCTCTTTTAAAAACTATTTTAAAACTTCTTCCCCTGCGGTGTTCTTCAAACTCTTCTCTGGTTATATTTACGATCACATTTTCAAAATTATCAATAAATATGATCTGCCCTTCCATCCAATTATTACCTAAAAGCGGCCGCAAAGGATTTTTTACCCTTATTGAAACGCCCGGGTCACCCAATTCTTCCAAAGTTTTGCCTTGTATTATTTGTTGAAAAGCATGTGCAAAAATAGTGGTACAATAGAGAGTGTTTTTTTGTTGGGTTTTATCCAATTTTAAAGCAACAACTTTATGCGGAATTTCTTCCAATATCATGGTCAGTAATCCATTATCAGCGCAGCCAATATAATGTCCGTTATGTTCTGCTATCAGCAGGTGATCTGGCTTTTCATCAAATAGATTAACCAATATTAAATGGCAACTGCCTTCCGGAAAATTCTTTATGGCATTGCGGCATACATAGGCTGCCTGCGGGTAATTAAAGGGTGAAAGCTGGTGGGTAATATCAACCAAAGTATAGTTGCCGGCATGTTGCAATAACTGCCCTTTTACAGCACCAACTAAAAAGTCGTGGTGGCCAATATCCGATGTAAGGGTTAGTAAACGCATTTTTTAGTTATTGGCCGTTTGTGTTTAATAGTATTAAAATATTATAATAATTCAATGCCGTTACGTTAAGGGTTGGAGGGGCGCAACCCTGGCGGTTAGTCTTGGCGGGTTTCCCCAAACCACTTGCATTCTGTTAACCTACCGGCATTGTATAATAATTATATATACTATAAATTTAAGAATAAAATTATAAACTTTTACCGCTTTCAACCTTTGCAGCGGCGTAAAAAAGTATATAGTTAGGGTATTAAATTATTTTCTTTTAATAGGAAAGATATTATAAGTAAGTCTTTAAACTTATTTTAAAAGCACCCCATTTTTAAAAAAGAATTTTTTTACTAATTTATCTGCCAGCGATGGGAAAAAGCGGTTTATAAAAACAGTTTGCTTGCCTTGAAAGGTAAGTACGAGGGTTCTTTTTCTTTTAGTTATGGCTTTAATTATATGTTGCGCACACACTTCCGGGCTCATTAAGCTTGCTTCATGAATTGGACTTTCCCCTTGTGTTTGTCCCTTACTGTTTAAGGCAGCATTGCGAATATTACTTTTTGTAAATCCCGGACAAACCCACATTACGTTCACGCCGCTATCCATCAACTCTGTACGAATAGATTCCAGCCATCCGTTAACTGCAAATTTAGATGCGGAATACCCGCTTCTGCCCGGCAATCCCCTGAAACCCGCAATAGACGATACCCCTACAATAGTACCCTTTCTTTCAACTATCGCATTTAAAGCAAGTTTGGTGCAGTAAACTGTTCCAAAAAAGTTAATGTCCATAACCTTCTTAATAACTTCCACCTCCACATCCTTTAATAAAGCCCGCATAGAAACACCGGCATTATTTATAAGTATATCAATACCGCCAAAAGTTTCAATGGTGGAGTTTATAAAATTTTCACACTCGTCATATTGGCTAACATCTGCTACCATGGTATGCAGCAGCTGATTAGAATATTGTACCTGTAGATTATATAATTTATCCTGATTTCTGCCACAAGTAGCTACTTTAGCACCCAGGGGTATTAAAGAATCTATTAAAGCTTTACCAATGCCTTCGCTACCACCTGTAATTACTACTACCTTGTTTCTAAAAAAGTCTTTCATAAAAAAATTATTTGCAAAAATAAGCGACTTATACTGGTGTTAAGAAACAAAATTGGTAAGTCTGTAAAATAATAAGCAATATTCAAGCTTTTGTCAGTCAGCTAGTTTTATTACTTGTGTTTGATTTGAAGTTAATATATTTTTCTGAGTATAAAATATTGGTTAAAATAATTTTCAGCAATCCTGCAATGGTCTGATAAAATCAAGAAGGAAAATTGCGTATTAGGTTATTTTTTTTACTAATTACTAATAAGACGGTAGTTTTTACAAAGGTAAGGTGAACCAAAAACAACTACCCTTACCCACTTCACTTTCAACACCTATTTCACCTTTGTGTTTTTTAATTATTTCGGAAGATATGTACAGTCCTAAACCTAAGCCGGAATATTGGGTTCCATTACTGTCTATTCGATAATACCTTTCAAAAATATGTTTTATATTTTTGGTTGAAATTCCCGGACCTTTATCAATTACCGATACTTTTACCTTGTTTTGCAGGCGTTCAATAAGGATACTGATTTCTTTCGATTTTGGTGCATATTTAATTACATTATTCACCAGGTTTACCACAATTTGTTCAATTTTCGCTGCATCGGCCCGAACAGCCACTTCCATATCACCCTCAATTTTAAGGGTATGTATTTCACCATCAATTCTTATATTTTCGCAACAATCCTTTAGTAGTTTGGAGACAACAAACAATTTTTTATTTAAATGAAGCTGGCCTTCATTGGCTTTACTTGCGTTTAGCAGGTCATCAATTAATACCGAAAATTTATCAAGGCTTCTGTTTGCCTGAATGATTAGTTCGGGAATTATTTGGTGCGAAAGATCATCTTTCAATTTATAAAGCATTTGTAAGGCTATTTTAAGACTTGTAATGGGCGTTTTAAGTTCGTGGCTTGCAATACTTATAAAATCATCTTTTTGATCTTGCAGTAATCTTAGTTCCTGTATATCTGTAGCGGTACCCATCCACAATTGCATTTCGCCTGCATCATTTTTTATGGGCATTAATTGAATCAGGTGCCACCGGTATTTATTTTCAAAAGATTTCAGCCTGGTTTGAAAACCTCCTCCATCCATTGTTTTTAAAATTGCTCTGAACTGGTTAAAGGTTTCCTGCAAATCTTCCGGATGAATAATTTGTCGCCAGACCGATAATTCAGGATGATCAAAATGCAGTCCGGTATAATCGAACCATCTTTTGTTATAGAAGTTTACTTTTAATTCGATGGTATTTGTCCAGGCAATTTGAGGGATGGTCTCCATCATACTTCTGAACTTGTTTTCGCTTTCTGCCAGATCCTTGGTACGTTTTGCTACCCGTTCTTCCAATAGCTGGTTTAACTGACTTAATTGCAGGTTAATAACCTTTACCTTTTCTTCCTGTACCATGAGTAATTCGTTGGATTTACTTAATTCTTGCTGCTGTACTTTTAAACTCCCGGACAAGTTTACTAAATCAAGGGTACGGTTTTCTTTTTCCTCATTTTGACAAACCAGTACCTGATTGGTAAATTCCAATTCCTTTGTTCTTTCCCTCACAGCGTTTTCTAAATGGTTTTTTTGCTCTTTCTGCTCGTGAATATCGGTATTGCTCCCTACCCACATCGTAATTTTTTCATATTCATTTTTAATCGGCACAGCCCTGCTTAAATGCCATTTATACGAACCTTCTTTATTTAAAAGACGACATTCGAGGTCTAATATATCTCCGGTGTTTACCGAATGATTCCATGCGTTTAATGTTGTTTCCAGGTCATCCGGATGCAATACTTTTTGCCATGCGCCACTTTTTAATTCTGCAAGGCTAAATCCGGTATCATCTATCCATTGCTTATTAAAAAACAGTAGGTTTCCATTAACATCTGCGTTGGTAATTTTTTGGGGCATCGAGTCTACCAATTGTTCAAACCTTAATTCATTCAAATTTGCAGCCTCTTCCGCCAGCCGTTGCTTCGAAATATTGGTGTGCACCCCAACCCATTCTTTTACTACGCCATTTGAATTTAATAAGGGAATAGCATTTACAGAAAAATGCCCCCAGGTTCCATCTTTTAATTTCAGGCGATGTTCAAAAACAAAATTATTATTTTCTTTTACCGCTTTCTTCCAGAATAGGAGTGTAGCGTTTTTTTCATCAGGATGGATGGCTTCTGCCCAGCCATAGTTTTCATACTCCGCTTGATTTTGACCGGTAAGAAATTCCCAGCCTTTCTGCTCGCCTTTCATTTTACCTTCTGCATTGTTGGTCCATAAAATTCCGTTTACTGCCGCTACCGCCCCCTGAAACCGATGCTCACTATCTTCTACTTTTTTACGCACGAGTACCATTTCAGTAACCTCATAAGCAATGGTAATAACGCCTGATATGGTTTCATCAACTTCCAGGTGCGGTTGGTAAACTATATTAAAATAACGGTCCTCCAATTTGCCATTGTGTTCTAATTTGGCTAAAATCTCATTGGCATATACCGGAACGCCGGTGGTAAAAACCTGGTTTATCATGTCTGGAAAGAGCTGGCCTTTAAGTTCCGGTAAAATATCCAGCAGTGCTTTACCTTCAATATTATTACCTTTTCCCCAAAAAAATTTCATTAAATCATTAGCCAGGGTTACAACAGCATCTTTTCCTTTCATCACTGAAAACGCGAAGGGCGATTGCATGAGCATTTTATAAAAGCGTGCATTGCTTTCTTCAACTCTTTTTAAAGCCTTTTTCTCCAGCTCTCTTTGTTCGGCAAGGGCTTTCTTTAAAAGTACCTTGTTGGTAACATCATACACAATAACGGTAACCCCCGATATGGTTTCGTCCGCTTCGAGGTAGGGCTGATAAATAAAATTAAAATAAGAATCTTCCATCTTACCTTCCCGTTCAAATTGGGCAAGCAATTCATCTCCGTAAAAGGGAACTCCTGTAGTAAAAACTTCCTGTATCAGTCCCGGAAATGGAGTATCTCTTAACTGGGGTAATAAATCAAATAGTGGCATCCCTTCTATCGGACCTTCTTTGTTCCATATTTTTTTAATACTATCGTTGGCAAGTTTAATGATCATTTCTTTGCCTTTAAAAACTGCGAAAGCAAAAGGCGATCTCATCAGCAACATGCTGTACCGCTTTTCGCTGTCACCAACCTGTTTTAATAAGTCTTTTTCTACTTTCAGCATTGCAACCAACCGTTCATTTTCGGTAACATCTTCAACCCGCTGAATGATGTATTTTACATTGTTATTTTCATCCAGCACCGGTGAATGTACAGGGCGCCAATACCTTAATTCAAATCCGCCTCCTTCTGCTGCTGGTTTTGGTATATCGTATTGTATAACATTAATGGTGTCGGTAGTTTTATTTTTTAAAACCCTTTTTAAGGAGGCTAGAATATCATTTCCTCCATATCCTGAACTATCGGCCGGATTGTTTGGAAATATATCAAACGCATTTTGACCAACAATTTGAGCTCTGTTGGTTTTGGTGCCCTCTAAAAATGAATCTGATGCTGCCATTATTATAAACTCAGGATCCAGCATCAGCATCATCGCGCTGGATTGTTCAAAAGATGCCTTAAAGTCAATATTGTCCATATAATTTTTAAATGATTTCGATAAAGCAAATTAATTATGGCTTCAGGCAACCTTTCAACCAGTTGTTGCAAATATTTTACAGATTCAGCTTAGTAATATGAGAAATGATATAAAAATTATTATTGCTACAGCATTTGGACAATATTAAATTTGATAGGGCTGATGATCAAAGAAAACAATGTTTATAAAATATAATTTAAATTAATAATATGTTATTTGTTGTTTCTTAATTTTATTCTGTTTATTTATCTATTAGTAAAAAAAATATGAAATTTAGAGTTCTCTATCAGACTGATAATGTTATAAATATTAATTGGACTTTTTGCTAATACCGGGTGTATTAAACAGGGACGAATTTGTTGTTGTTGTTGGGGTTTGACTACTACCATAAAATTACTTTGGTAAAAACGTATAAGTATAATATCTAAAGCGTTATACAATTATTAATAATTTTTGTTTGGGTAATGACTATTTATTTATTTTTTAAAATGTTGGTATCTACATTGCTGTCTCAGGGCTAAACAATTACAAGCCCTAATGCATGGTATAATTACTTTTTAGCACCCAAGTCTCCAAAATTAAAAACGCTATTTTTTAAACTTAAAATTTCTCAGGCGAGTGGCTGCCTGGATTTATAGTTTCAGCCGTTATCACAAGCGGCAGGCCTCGCCGCATATGCAAAAGAAAATTTGCTAATTATGACCATTAAGTGCATTGGAGCATCCATTAGCAAGAATAGCATGGCGTATTAAATAAATTTAAAAGTTACAGTATGGCTAACATGCGGCGAGTCCTGCCGCCTCTAATAATACAAATACTTTAATGATTTATGCAGCCAATCGCCTGAGAAGTTTATGGTTTGGGAAGTTAGGGTTGGTGAATTGAAAATATTATAAGCGTTTATTTTGCACCACCGTTTTAAATTTTTAGGGCATAAAAAAACCGCTTCATTTCTGAAGCGGTTTTTGTGAACTGGCTGGGACTCGAACCCAGGACCCATACATTAAAAGTGTATTGCTCTACCAACTGAGCTACCAATTCTTTTCTTTAAATCTTCCCCTTTTTTGTAGCGGAGTGCAAAAATAAGGGAAAAACATATTGAGGCAATATTTTTTTAAAAAAAAACTTAAATCTATTTTTTTGTAAGCAATTGAGCATGTTTTATTTGCGTATTATTTATTTATAAGCATCGGTCAAATGCTGCAGCACAAAGCGTTTTATAAAATAATAGTAACTATGAAATACTTTTAACCGGTCTATAAAAAAAATAATATTTTTTAAAAAATTTTTAAACGCAAACGTTTATTTAAAATTATTTTAATACTACAATGGATTTTTAACCCCTTATCAGGCCCATATTAAGCAATGCCCTGTTGCAATGTTGAACCTGTGCGTATTATTCTAAAAAATATCCCCGGGGGGTATCAACAGGTTTAAAATTTTACACTTAACTAAAATATATTTGGTCCTGCCATAAGCAGCGTTGTTTATATAACCGCAGCTATTTATAATCCCAAAACATCCTTCATACTAAATATGCCCTTTTTATGTTGTATAAATTCAGCCGCCAACACGGCACCGGTTGCAAAACCTTCTCTATTATGAGCCGTATGGATAATTTCAATATCATCAATTGCAGAGCTGTACAATACTTTATGCGTACCCGGCGCAGGGTCTGTTCTTTCACTTGTTATCACTAAAGCACCGGGATCATTGGAAGGTTCATTTACCCAGTTGGTTTTTCTTTCCAAATTATTAAATACCTGTTCCGCCAGGGTGATGGCCGTTCCGCTGGGGGCATCTTTTTTTTCTGTGTGGTGTATTTCCAACATGCTCACCGCATATTCCTGGTGCGGGTTCATCAGTTGCGCTAATTTTTTATTTACTTCAAAAAATATATTTACGCCTACACTAAAATTACTTGCATAAACCATTGCGCCATCCTTATTGATGCATTCTTCCTTTACCTTGTTCCATTGCTCCAGCCAGCCGGTGCTGCCACTTATTACAGGGATACCGGCTTGTAAACAAGTGCTTATGTTTTTTACAGCACTGTGGGGACTGGTAAATTCAATGGCTACATCGCATTGCTTCAAATTATCCTTTGCAAATTGATCGGTGGTATTGATATCTATTTTTAAAACAACGGTATGGCCGCGTTGTATTGCAATGGCTTCAATAGCCTTGCCCATTTTACCATAACCGATCAGGGCAATTTTTAATTTATTTTTTGAAGTGCTCATGTTACATTTAATTTATTAATTGAGGTAGCAAATATAATAGCTATCGGCTAAAAGGCAGTCCGGAAAATACGGGAGTTTTACATATGCCTATTACAATACAAATCAGCTATCACAAAAAGGTAAGTATCCGGGAGTTTAAATTGAAAATTAAAAAAGTAAAGATATTGGAATAAGGCGTTTAGGAACAGCTATCCGATACATTAATTGAATTTGATCTGGTCTATATAAAATATAACCAAATCAAAACCTAGTTACCTGCCGAATAATCTTTGAGGATAAAAACCAATCTGTAAAACTATTAAAGCAAATTATTTATTTGGTAAGCATTGTATTTATGCCTTTATTTTTTTGTTTCGGAATAAAACTATTTAGTAGAAAAATAGCAAGTATAAAAGAATCAGTCAAGTTAATTACTTGCGGGTTTAATTTTTTTTGAATGTATATCCAGCGCAAGACTTAATCCTGTAGTATTGGCCAATGGGCTGTAGCCCGGATTAAAATGAATACTAAGGTTATCATTAACATCAAATCCTTTTAATTGGGCATCTACCGTAGCGTCCACTACATTTAATCCCCAAAAAATAATGAAGAATAAAACGGAATAATCAATGTTTTGGCGGTATGCATTGCGGTTTACCCTTAGGGCTTCAACAGAATAATTTTGATATTGCGGCGCAATTAACCCGATATTTACCTGTGTTACATCTACCTTATATGAATAGGCTAATTTTAAAAGCCGATAGTCCTTTATATTGGAAAAATAAATATATCCGGTGGCCCCTAATGCTCCATAAACCAGGGGCAATTTCCAATATTTTTTATTATAAATCTGACCCCATCCTGGTAGTATAGCAGACCGTTTAGTGGCTATACGCGGGTTAAATGCCCCCTTTTTAATAGCGGTATCAATAACCTTCGCTTGTTTATTAAGGCTCGTATCTTTTTTTGACTGTGCAAAAACCGGACAAATACTACCCGTAAAAAATAAGATAAAAAATATGGGCAATAACTTATGCATCAACTTACTTTAATATTCAATTTATCGAGCAGGCCATTCAATTCATCTAGTGAATAATATTCGAATGTTACGGCACCAAAACCTTTTTTATTGTGAACCAATTTTACTTTGGTATTAAACTGCGATGCTAAATTATCTTCTATCTTTTTAAAGGCAGGAGGTAAACTTGCTTTTACAGAATTTTTAACAGCCGTGCTGCCGGTGTACATATTGCGCACCAGGTCTTCTGTTTGCCTTACCGATAATTCTTTGCTTTTAATTTCCGAAAAAATAAACAATTGCTTATCAATCATATCAACATTTATCAATGCCCTTGCATGTCCCATTGTAATTACGCCTGTGCGCACCGCTATTTGAATATCAGGAGGTAATTTTAATAAACGGATGTAATTGGTTACCGTACTCCTTTCTTTACCCATACGTTCTGCTACCTGCTCCTGGGTATAATCCAACTCATCCATTAAACGCTTATAGCTTAATGCAATTTCTATCGCATTTAAGTTTTCGCGCTGTAAATTTTCCAGTAAGGCAAGTTCCAGTAACTCCGCATCATTTGCCTGACGAACATATACCGGTACATCTTTTAAACCTGCTATTTTTGCTGCCCTAAACCTGCGTTCACCTGCTATCAGTCTGAATTTACCCGATGGAAGTTTACTAACAGTAAGTGGCTGAATGATATCATGCAATTTTAAAGAAGCGGCTAATTCGCTTAGCGCGGTTTCATCAAAATCTTTACGGGGTTGCTTTGGATTGATCTCTATTTCATCTAAACCTATGCGGTTGATACCGGTACTTCTTTCTACTATTTCTGTTTTTAAACTGCCGGCGGTGCTTTTAAGGTCTGCATCTATATTTTGCAGAAGGCTGCGGATACCTTTTCCAATGGCGTCCTTTTTATTAGGTTGTGTCATATTACTATACTGCTGTGCAGATTTGCTGCTATACTGTTGAAAAAACTTTTATTGTTGTACTTTTTTGACTGTTATTGAAATTTAAGGGAATAAGGTTATCCAATGAAGCCCCTGTAGAACACCTAAACCATTACTTGAAAGGATGATGAATATTTATCTAGTTAATTATTTTATCTGCCTGGTCAATTTTAGTAAGGTTATTTTTTTGCAATATTTCTTTGGCAAGATTTAAATAATTAACCGATCCCTTGCTCTCTGCATCGTATAATATTACGGGTTTACCAAAACTTGGTGCTTCACTAAGCCGTGTATTGCGGTGTATGATACTACTGAAAACAATTTCTTCAAAATGCCGCCTTACCTCAGCTACCACCTGGTTGCAAAGGCGTAAACGACCATCATACATGGTCATCAAAATACCTTCAATCTGCAATTCGGGATTCAGGCGGTTCTGCACAATTTTTATCGTATTCAATAATTTACCCAAACCTTCCAATGCAAAAAATTCTGTTTGTACGGGTACAACCACACTATCCGCTGCCACCAATGCATTAACGGTTATTAAACCAAGCGAAGGAGAGCAATCAATTACAATAAAATCATAATCATCTCTTATTGGCTCAAGAATTTTTTTTAATACACCTTCGCGATTGGGGTAATTGATCATCTCAATTTCTGCACCAACAAGGTCAATATGGGAGGGTATTAAATCTAAATATGGTATATCTGTTTTTAGTAATACGTCTTTTGCAATGGCCTCATTAACCATACAGTCGTACAAGCTAAGGGTTACATTATGTAAATCGAAACCCACACCCGTAGTGCTATTTGCCTGAGGGTCAGCATCAACCAATAAAGTTTTATATTCCAAAACTGCTAAACTTGCTGCCAGGTTAATGGCTGTAGTTGTTTTACCCACTCCACCTTTTTGATTTGCTATACCTATTATTCTTGCCATATTTTAATTCCGGTAACGAAATATATTTTTTTTAAGGATCATCCGTATGGATGTTTTTGGTAATGCCAAAGGTACTGTTTGAAATGCTATTTCAAACTTCAAATATTATTGAAATAAATCGAATTTAAAATTTGGTTATAAAATATGTACAACAATGCCACATATTACTTGTTAAATGCTCAACTTTGCAAATGCAACTATTAAATTATGTATACAATTATATCAGGTACTAACAGAGCGGGCAGTAATACTTTAAAAGTTGCCAGGCAATATCAGGCTATATTTAAAGCCAAAGGAATTGATGTTGATATCTTATCCTTAGAAAACTTAAATGTTTCTGCAAAAAATGCCCAGTTCGATAAAATTGAAAATGAGCTCCTCCTGCCAACCCAAAATTTCATTTTTATTACGCCGGAATATAATGGCAGTTTTCCCGGTGTGTTAAAAATGATGTTCGATATTAGCCGGCCAAACCTGATATGGTGGCATAAAAGAGCCATGATTACCGGCATATCCAGCGGTCGGGCAGGCAATCTTCGGGGTAACGATCATCTTTCTTCAATATTAAATTTTTTAAAAATAAGTGTATTGCCTAGTATGTTACCAATTTCCTCTATTGATACTTTAATGGATAACAATGGCAATATTATTGAACCTAATACCCTAAAAGCCATTCATTTACAGATTGATGACTTTATTAGTTGGACAACAAAAATGCAAATGGAGTCTACTGCAATACCAAAAGAAATTTTATTGCATTCGAGATAAGGTACACGTCTGCTCCTTATTAAGAAGTAAATTTGCTTTAAATAAATCTTCCCGTATGCGTTCACCCGTTGGTGCTTTTATTATGATTGCCATCCTTTTGTTGTTGGATACCTATATTTTTCAGGCTATCAAAACAGTAATACCTGCAGCATCTTCCAAAACACGTATTATTGTTTACACTATTTACTGGGCCATCACGGTTTTATCTATTGTAGGATTTTTATTATTTGTATTTACAGGTCCAACCTTTTTACCTAAAACATTCAGAACCTATTTGTTTGCCACCATTATGGGGTTGTTTCTAGCGAAATTTTCGGCCATCATTTTTTTTATGGTAGATGATTTACGGCGCTTAATTCAATGGTTAGCGGGTAAGTTACTGTATAAGAATACCGAAGGTGAAACCATGGGTAACGATGGTATCAGCAGGTCTATATTTTTAAGTTGGTTGGGTTTAGGCGTTGGCACTACTCTATTTGGAAGTTTGGTATATGGTTTTGGCAATAAATATAAATATGAAGTTAAGCGGGTTAAAATGGCTTTCGACAATTTACCCGCCGGTTTTAAAGGGCTTAAAATTTTACACATCAGCGATATTCATAGTGGAAGTTTTACAGATAAAATGGCCGTACAGCATGGGGTTGATGAAATTTTAAAAGAAAATGCAGATATCATTTTATTTACCGGTGATCTTGTAAATGACCGGGCTACCGAAATGAAAGATTATATGGACGTCTTTAACCAGCTGAAAGCACCATTGGGTGTTTTTTCTACCCTCGGTAACCACGATTATGGCGACTATGTTCAATGGCCCGATCTGGATGGTACTACCCGCGAACAAAATTTGGATAAGCTTAAAAAAGTACACAGTAACCTTGGATGGAGGTTGTTGATGAATGAGCATGTAATACTGCAAAGAAATGGTGCCGAAATAGCCTTAATAGGTATAGAAAACTGGAGCAATAAAGCAAGATTTCCAAAACATGGACGAATGGACCTGGCTTACCCCGGTGCAGAAAAATATCCCTTTAAAATATTAATGAGTCACGACCCAAGCCATTGGGATGCGCAGGTGCGGCCTTTGTACCCGGCAATAGACCTTATGCTAAGTGGCCATACCCACGGCATGCAGTTTGGCATTGATATACCTGGTTTTAAATGGAGCCCTGTACAATATATGTATAAAGAATGGGCGGGTATGTACGAAGAAGCAAAACAAAAATTGTACGTAAACCGCGGCTATGGTTTTATAGGCTATCCGGGAAGGGTAGGTATTTTACCCGAAATTACCGTCATCGAACTGGTATAATATTGCGAGACTTATTTCAACTACAAATTCCGGTATAGTATCAAATCAATTTTTTTAGAGGTTATTTATTGCAATAACAAGAAATCAGTTGTCTTTATTTAGGTGGTTGCAAACCGTTGAGGGTAGCAGTTAACCTATTGGATTTGATGGATAATTCGCAAAAGCATTATAAGCTTAAGCTGTTTAATTTTTGATCAGATAAAAACTTACTTCAAGCGTTTCGATTTGCAGTTGTATTTGTGCTTGTGCCTGGTAGCTACAATGTAGCTATGAAAATTATACATTTCCAATAAATGATGCCTTTCGAAGAATGCCTTTAAAAACACCGGTAATTGCATAAGCCGCCTCATTGGGTTTGGTCCGCCCTGGCGGATTTAACAAAAATGCGCAGCATATTTTTGTTGTAAGTAGCCAATGGAGCGGCGTTGCAGTTACGCAGCCCGCCGGCTGTGGAGGCGAAGGGTATGAGGAAAAAAGCAATGCGAAGTTTATACAAAACATTTTGTTGAAAACCGCTGAGGCTGACCAAGCCATGTGTGGTACATTCAATAAAAACAACAGTTTCAAAATACAATATTTAAGCAGTAGGATTGTTTGTTATTGATAGCAAAGAGCATCAAAAGACCCGTTATATTTTTATTAAAACGCCTAATGTATTTACCTGCTGCAATTGAAGTACAAATTGGTTTGCTAATGATCTGTCTGTTGCGATAATGTATGCTAAATTTATTAAAATCTTTAAAGATAAATTATAGACAAACATTTTTCCGGAAATTAAATGGGCCAAATATTATGACCTGATAATGGAATGGGTTCCATTTTTATTCCACTTAATTATTGCAGAAGGTTCAGCAATATGGTTGTCATTTTGGCGATGTTGAACTATATAATCAACCCCATTTTTTATAAGTTTATCTATGGCCATAAATGAAACAGGAGAGGGGTTTCCGGCAATATTTGCAGAGGTGGAAACAATGGGTTTTTTAAATCTTTTTATAAGATGATTACAAAAGGTATCCTTCGTAATTCTGATAGCGATGGTACCATCTTTGTTGATTGTATTTTCTGCCAGGCCGGTGGCACCCTCATAAATAATGGTTGTTGGTTTGGTGACTGTTTTCAAAAAATCAAAAACCCCAAAATCCGGTTGGGTAACATAATGAATGATATCTTTTTCATTTGACAGCAATAGTATCAAACTTTTTTCTTCCTGTCGCTTTTTTAATTGATAAATTTTACTTACGGCAACAGGATTGGTAGCATCACATCCAATACCCCAAATAGTATCAGTGGGATATAAAATAATACCCCCATCTTTTAAAACTTTTAAACAAGCTTCAATATCATCTAAAAAGGAAATCATATAAGTGTTTTATAAACATTCATAATACTATCTGCATAGTTTTTTGTACTAAAGATTTCGGCCTGTTCATACCCCTTTTTTATTAG
>JAYTHI010000158.1:0-15366 GCA_043732685.1 Ferruginibacter sp.
GGCATTGCGTTATGATTCATAATATAAGTTTCTGCAACAACAATCCAGTTTTGCAACTAACCGTCAAATAATTCGTTATCATTAGTAATAAAATCTAAACTTAAAACCCACTAAAATGAAGTATTTTTTTTCTTTCCTTTTTTTATTGATACTTCAAACACAATTCATAAAATTATGTGCTCAAAATAAAAGAGAGATTATCCAGCAGCAACAATGTGCTACCATGGATAATTTGGAAGCTGCCTTCTCGAAAAATCCCGCACTAAAATTACGATACACACAAAAGCTTGAAACTTTCAATAACATGATGGTTCAAAAAAAATTACAGCAACAAAAGGGCGAAAGAGCAGCCGGTACCGTTGGGGTAACTTATACCATTCCAATAGTTTTTCACATTGTATTAAAAGACCCATCAGTTGTAACAGACGCGCAAATACTTTCGCAATTAAATACATTAAATAAAGACTTTGCAGGTACAAATCCTGATGGTGTAAATATCCCTTCTTACTTTAAATCTTTACATGGCCAAAGTAATATTCAATTTTGTTTGGCACAACGTACGCCAACAGGAGATGTAACCACAGGCATTGAACGAACCATTACCACGAAGGATCAATTTTTAGCTACTGACAACGGGGTTAAACATAACTCAACAGGTGGTGTAGATTTATGGGATGAATCAAAATATTATAATGTTTGGGTTTGTGTTTTAGGCAATAGTATTTTAGGTTATGCAACTTTTCCTACAGATGGTGAAACTACCGAACAAGGGGTAGCCATACATTACCAATCATTACCCGGAGGTACCTACACCAATTATAACGGAGGTAAAACTTTAACCCACGAAACGGGTCATTATTTTAACCTCTATCATATTTGGGGTGACGATAATGGCGCCTGTACCGGAACGGATTATATTGATGATACACCTAACCAGGCCAATTATACAACGGGATGCTATTCCGGTATTCATACGGATGCCTGTACCCCAACTGGTAATGGTGTTTTGTATGAAGACTATATGGATTACAGCAATGACCAGTGCTTATTGTTGTTTACACCGGAACAGGACGACAGAATGCAAACGGCACTTTTAACTTACCGCCCATCCCTGCTAAGTTCCAATGCTTGCACACCACCTGTAAAATATGCAGTAGATGCGCAAATAAAGGCCATTCTGGCGCCACCTACCCGAATTTGCAGCAATAGTTTTTCACCTATCGTTACCATTCGAAATCGCGGATCAAATACACTTACTACAGTAGTGGTTAGTGTAATGGTAGATAATGGTGCACCGGTAAATATCAATTACACCGGATCCCTTGTTTCACTTGATATGGCCAATATAAGTTTTGCTCCTTTAACTTTAAGTCCCGGCATTCATAACTTAAAATTTTATGTATCCAATCCAAACAATAGTACCGACCAGGATAATAGCAATGACACCTTAAAAAGTACGGTTCAATATTATGTTCCGGTAAAAAATATAAGTGAAGGATTTGAAGGCAATTCGTTTCCGCCAACAGCATGGGATATTGTTAATCCGGATAATTTTATTACCTGGAAAAAAACATTGGCTGCAGCTAAATCAGGTACAGCAAGTGTAATGATCGATAATTTTAATTACACCTCCTTAGGCCAGCAAGACTACCTTAGATTACCCGAAGCGAACCTTGCAGGTGTGGATTCAGCGTTCTTTACTTTTCAGGTTGCGGCAGCCACATTTACACCAATAACAACTGTAAATAATAATTTTGATACCCTGGAAGTATTAATGAGTAAAGATTGCGGACTAACCTATACCACACTGTATAAAAAAGGCGGGGCAACATTGGTTACTCAAACAGATCCTGCCACAACATTTTTTATACCAACTGCCAACCAATGGAGAAAAGATTCTATCAACCTTACGCCTTATATAAATAACGGCAGCTTTATACTCTGTTTTAGAAATACCACCGGTAACGAAAATACTATTTACCTTGATGATGTAAATCTTCGCACAATTACCATTAACCCTAACCTTAAAGCCAAAGGTTTTTTGGTAACGCCAAATCCTGCTACAAATAATATCCAGGTGCAGTTTTACCCTAACCCGGCTAATTTACGCGGCATATCACTTTACAATTTAATGGGTCAGAAATTATCAGAAATTATAGTATCCGATTCCCCCGGCCAAACGCTCTATAATTTTAATATTAGCCAATACCCCATTGGTATGTATTTGATACGTGCAGTATTTTCAGACAAGGTGCTGATTAGAAAAATTATAAAAAATTAAGCGCATAAATTAATTATTTTACTATCATAAAAGCCTGATCCATTTATACAAAATAAATAGATCAGGCTTTTATATTTTCATTTTACACCAACAAATTATATCCCTAAAATACCAGCCCCCATTGCCTTTGACATGATGGTTGCAAGTACACCAACCGTATCTGATATCGCCTTGATGGTATTGCTAAACTGAGCAATTTTTTGTGTAGAGGCCTGCATTTGAATGATCAATTGTTTTAGTTGTTGGTTGGAGGAATTAAGTTTATCAATCATATCCTGCAATACTTCATTTATAATTGTATCATCAATATCGTTAAGGTTCTGCAATGCAATTTCAAGTAAAGCCCTTTCCCCATTTTTTAACGTAGTATCGCTCAGTTGCAACGCTACTAATTTACTGGTAGCTCTAACTTGCCTTAATGTATTGAGGGCTTCTGTATTCATGTTAATCTTTTTAAAAGTTAAGGTGCAGGATACAAATGGTAAAACTTTACAGACAATTGAATTAATAATAATTAAAATAAAAATATCGAATTTGTCCTGTGTATTTTAAGCTTGTTTTTTTACGGTTGAGAGTTTTTCATAAGTCTTATAAAGATCTTGCATAGACATTATAAAGTCCTGTGTTTGGGCATAAATTTCCATGAGATCATCTTTTTTTAAGATGCTCTCCTGTAGTTTGGTATGGGCCAGCGAAAGTTTATTGGCTGCAGTAATGGATTGTTTCCTTAAAAGTTCAAGGTTATCAAAATTGTTTAATGCAGTAACATATTGGCGCATACTGCCATAATCAATTTTACTTTTGTCCATAAAAATTGTAGCTGTATAGGTATCGATATATTTCATTTTGTCCTGTGCTAGTAAATCTTGCATAGTAACCAGGACCTCTTCAATATTTTGCATGGTTATGGTAATTAATATTTGCCCCTGTGGTATAAATTCTTTCAGTGCTTTCGCCTGCTTTGCCAATGTTAATCTTTGGCCCACTAAAAATATTACTTTCGTAATAGCGTCACTTACGGTAATTGGTATTTTATTGATAAGTTTTAGGTTGGCAATTTTTACCAGGCTACCCAAATTATCATTTAGGTTATTGGTATTGGAAGAAAGATTATCAACAAAATCTTTTGAGCTTAACTTGGTAAGCAAGCTCGCATATTGCTGAATTAGTAAAAGAGAAAGATCAAATTTATCTGCAGACCGTAACAGGGCATCATAATTAATCATGGCCATATTGATACTATTTTTAATTCTGTCAGCATCCGAAAATAATATGGTTTGCACCAATCTTTCTTCTAAAAAAAGGGAAGCCCGCTGCCTGGGTACTTCACCTGGAAAGGCAGTATATTTTTCTGCTGTTGATGCAAATGCATTTATATTTTTTATTTGATTTTTAGTAAGTATACTGCAACTATTTACCAGCACTACAAGCAGGGTAAATACCAATATTTTTATACTTTTCATACTTTATTTTTAAGTAGTCTGTAAAAAAATTTTCAGACCGGGTATATTTTTAAAATACTTGATTCTATAAGATAAAAACTCATGGATAAAAACAACCATCCAATAATTTGCAATACTTATCTGCCCCCAATTTTATAGCAGGAAACAATAATATTTTATAGAAAAATTATTAATGTATCACACATAATTGTTACCACTCTCAAATAAGTTTCTGATACTGGCAACGTCTTCCGTAACGGCTTTTAATTGATAGTGTGGATAGTCTTTAAAAGAATGCCAATTTCCACCCCATTCTAAATTATCAATCACTTCCAATACAGTGGGCGCAATCGATATATAAGGATTTTCATTTGCAATATAATTACCAACCCCATCGTACAAACCGATATCCCAGGCTATCCCAAAATTATGGTTACTTTGTCCGCCTTTTGCCTTTGTAACAATTGGCAAGGTATTTCCATTGCGGCCATGGCTGTACAATTCATCCTGTTCCTGGTAGGTTCTGGTTCCTGAAATTATTTTAACAACAGTATTATTTTCCGCGGACAATTTTAAAAATTTCCTGGCCTCAATTTGAGCTTTAGGCAACAAACTCATAATACTTCTTTCACTACGGGAATCAAAAATTCCATATTCGTTGGCAATAGCAGCACTAATGGTAGTAAATGCCTCATCTGCTTTATTGGTTTTTTCACCCCAGATACCATCCAATACATCAGTATAAAATCCCCCTGCTTTTAAAAACCGCTGATAAAATAACACATCGCCCGCAAATAATTGATAGCTCATAATTTTAATTTATATTTTATTTCTTGACAGTATAAATGGTGCAGGGGCAAGTTTATAAACCCTCTTAAATATTAATTCCTACACAATAAATTTTCTTTCAATTAATAAGAAATTTATTTTTTGCTGTTGGATACCTTCCTATTATTTTAATTGCAATACCGAAGAAGCTATCACTTTATTGCCTCAACAAATGAATCAATATTTTTTTAGGAAAAATTAAAAAAATTATTATCAATTGAAAAATTGACAAAACCACCACATTAAAATAAAATGGTAAAATTATTGTCACCTATTTTTAAGCTTATTGTTTAAATAATTATTTTAAAATCAACAAATTTTAAACAGTTTTATCAGGATAATAAATGATTTAAAAACTCCTAGTTAAACGCCATTTTTATTAAATATTTTACCGGCAATAAAGAACGAAAAGAAGGTTTGTGGATATGAAGAGGGAGACAAAAATATAATTTGAAATTATTTACTAACCTATAAATAAATTTCGATAAATGCAAGGGTGTGCTAAAATAAACAAGCTATTTTTTTTGGTTGAATTAATTTAGAGGAGATAAATTTTTGAAAATTAAAAATATTAAAACTGCCGTTGATGTCCTTCACAAATACCGCCGTTCTCCTACTAAACTTAAAGTAATTTAAATGGCTGACTTCTTTAAATTTTGAAACTTCAATACTATAACCTGATAAAATAATTTTGCCATTAAGGAAGCAGGCCTGAGCATGATTATCCTATTATTTACAAAACCACTTGTTTTTACATTGATTTAAATTTATAGTACAAGAAGGCCTTCTACTAAAAAATACATCAGGTTTTAACAATTTTTAAATTACTTTTTAAATCACCAAGCACTGCAGCAAATTTACCTGCTGCTTTGGTTATATCTACAGACACCTCTTTTCCATCAATTTCTAAAATATGATCCATACCATCTCTAACCTGCGCGGTAATTTCACCAGGTGAAAGGGTTATTTTTTTTAGCATCGCTTCACTTTCTTCCGCTGTCCAATCTACCTGCGTAGTTGCCTCCCTTGTTACGGGCAATATACCGCCTGTCTGGATTAATTTTATTTTCATATTTTAAACTTTTGCAGTTTTCCACGCATTGATAACACCTTTTTCTTCTTTACTACCTTTACCAAATAAATTGCCGGCATGCAGTATGGTAAGTTTTTTAAAATCTGCAAATTGAGCGGTACTTTTCAGTGACTTATCGGTCATCGCATCGTACCAGATTTTCCCCGTTTTTTCCCACGCAAATCCACCAATTTCTGTAGCGGCCAAATAAAAGGCGTAATTGGTAATACCGCTGTTTAAATGCACCCCACCCCAATCCCCTCTTGAAGTATTGGGTAATTTTAAATATTTATCCATGGTTGCGGGCTGTGGGTCGGTACCTAAATCAGGATGGTTTACATAAGCAGTTCCCGGAGCCTTCATGCTTCGTAGTGCATATTGTTTACCCAGTAATACATTTTCACCAATCAGCCAATCAGATTGTTTAATATCCTGATTTAACATCCTTTGTTTAACCATTATTCCAAACACATCACTCAGTGATTCATTGAGTGCACCACTTTGATCGTGGTATTCCAAATTAGATTCATTTTGTGTAACGCCATGGGTAAGTTCGTGACCAATTATATCCGGGTCAGCGGTAAAATCACCAAAAATTGTTCCATCGCCGTCGCCATAAACCATTTCCATACCATCCCACATGGCATTATCATATTTATTTGAATAATGAATATAATGCTTTAGCAATAAACCCAGGTTATCAACAGAATTACGACCAAAAATCTGATAATAAAAATCCCAGGTACCCGTACCGGAGGCAACTATATTTTTTGCCTGCTTATCTAATTTGGTAACTACTTTACCATTGTCCCACACTAATGCTGCATTGGCAATGGTTGTTCCATGGTTCATGTTTAAAACCTGCATATTTAGTTTGGCAATTTTAGGTGCTTTTACAATAGCATTAAGCAGTTGCGCCTGGTGCTTGGGGAGGGTATCTATGAAATTACGTTTTGCCCTTAACTTGATAGATTCAACCTGATTTTTTACTGCCAGGGTCGCAATTTTTTTAGTGGTACTATCCGCCAATTTATCGCTGATATAGGGTGGAATAATACAATTAATAGGGGTAAAATGATTCGAATGATTGCACATAAAAAAAATTTATTGCCTACTCTAAAAACCGTTTTCGGCTTACCGGTATATTTAATTTTATTTTTTAAAGAGATTAATTTTTACCATCCGTAAGATATTTTAACCTGAATATTATATACCGATTAGTATATTTTTTAAAAAAAATTACCTCGCATACAGTTAATCGATCAGACTAAAACCCGGGGGTATCAAATACAAAAAATAAAAAGGAGGAAAAAGAATACTAACATAAAAACTTTTTAGCACAAATGCAAGCAGATAAACTTGATTAACATTTTTTATACCGGCTAACTTATTAAATGGTCATTCCGATTAACATTTCAAAGGAAACCGGATAACCGGTTTTACTTCAGTTTTGTGTTACCGAGTTAAAAGTGCAGCTATTATTTTACAACAATTTCTTAATTTTCTTTTAAGATCTGCAGCAATTTTATTTATTCGTAATAAAGTTTTTTAAGATTGGTTAAATCATACGCAAACCTGCTATTTTTAAGCTGGCTTTTACCTTTATAAATAAAGCTGGTTAAAAAACAAAACTGGCATTAGGTAACTTTGGTTAACATTAAAATCCGCCTATTTCTTAAATGTTGTAATTTGTAGGCGGCATTTTTTTGAATTCATAACCAGTCTTTCCTTCATACCCTTCGCCTCCACAGCCGGCGGGCTGCGTAACTGTAACGCCGCTCCATTGGCTTCTTTCAAAAAAAATATACTGCGCATTTTTTATTGAATCTGCCAAGGTGGACCGAATCCAATGAGGCGGCTTATACAATTACTGGTGTTTTTAAAGGCATGCTGCGAAGGATATCATTTGTTGGAAATGTATAATTTTCATTGCCAAAGTTTGGCTACCAGGCACAATTACAACTTTGAATTGAAACGCTTGGAGTACACTTTTATCATATCTAAAAGTAAAACAGCTTAGGTTATAAGCTTTTGCCAATTATCTACCTAATCCAAAAGATTTTTTTTAACAAAAGCTACTTTGTGCAACCCATACAATACGCTCTCGGCCTTTAACTTACCCGTATTTTATCATTTGGATTGGGCTATTTTTTTTCGATTTGTCTTTACCTAATCAGTGCATTTAACAAGTGTAGAAGCAGGTAACTTAATGGTAAGGGCTACTAAATAATAATTACAATTAAAATAGTCAACTGCATTTAATGAGGTAAACTTTTTGTACTTTTCCATATAGATATTTTCTTAATAAGCTTTGAAAGAAACCTAAAAAAAATTCCATGAGCGATAGTTTGCAAATAAAGAAAACACCAAAGCAATATGATGTAATTATTGTTGGTTCAGGTGCGGGCGGGGGAATGGCTGCTTATGTACTTGCCAATGCCGGATTAAAAGTATGTCTGCTGGAGGCGGGTCCAAATTACGACCCTGCAATAAACTCTTCTCAATTAAAACAACCCTGGCAATCTCCCAGAAGAGGAGCCAGTACCAAATTCAGACCGTTCGGCGATTTTGATGCCTGCTTTCATGGATGGGAAATTGATGGTGAACCTTATACCCATGCGGAAGGTACAAAATGGGATTGGTGGCGGGCCAGAATGGTAGGTGGGCGCACAAACCATTGGGGTAGAATATCCTTACGCTTTGGTCCTAAGGACTTTAAAGGACACAGTAATGATGGCCTGGGAGATGATTGGCCAATTACTTATGAAGATGTAAAACCTTACTACGATAAAATTGACAGGCTGATAGGCGTGTTTGGTTCAAACGAAGGTTTGGTGAATGACCCTGATGGTGTTTTTTTACCACCACCCAAACCAAGACTACATGAAATATTTATAAAAAATGCTGCGGTAGGTATGGGCATCCCTGTTATTCCTTCCCGTTTATCTATACTTACAAAACCAATTAATAAAGACAGGGGAGCTTGTTTTTATTGTGCACAATGCGGCAGGTCCTGTAAAGTGTATGCCGACTTTTCATCGAGCAGTGTTTTAATTAAGCCTGCAATTGCCACCGGTAATGTAGACCTGGTAACCAATGCTATGGCAAGAGAAGTACTTACCAATAAAGAAGGATTGGCCACGGGTATATCTTATGTAAGCAAAGGAGATATGCAGGAATACCAGGTAATGGCAAAAGTTGTTGTGCTTGCAGCCAGTGCCTGTGAAAGCGCAAGATTGATGCTCAATTCAAAATCTGACCAGCATCCGAATGGCATTGGAAACAGCAGTAATATTGTTGGCAAATATTTACATGACAGCACAGGAGCTGCCATGGGCGGGTATTTACCAAAATTATTCGGGCGCAAAAGATACAACGAAGATGGGGTTGGCGGTATGCATGTGTATACACCCTGGTGGGGAGATAATAAAAAATTAGACTTTGCCCGCGGTTACCATATTGAGTATTGGGGAGGCATGCAAAACCCATCCTATGGTTTTGGTTTTGGAATGGAAAATCAAAATGGCAAATTCGCGGTAAATGGAAAAACAAAAGAATCAGGTGGATATGGGGCATCCTTAAAAGAAGACCAACGGTATTTTTATGGCGCAAGTGTAGGCATGGCTGGCAGAGGTGAAGCCATTGCGCTGGCAAGTAATTATTGCGAAATAGACCCAAGTATGGTTGATAAATTCGGGATACCCGTATTGCGCTTTAATACCAAATACAGCGAACAGGAAGTTAACCAGGCCAAACACATGAAAGAAACCTTTAGAGAGATAATGCACAATATGGGGGCAGTTATAACTTTTGGAGAAGAAGGTGCCGACCAAAGTTATGGTCTTGAAACACCCGGTAAAATTATACATGAAGCAGGAACGATACGAATGGGTGATGATAAGAAAAAAGCGCCGTTAAATAAATGGAGCCAGAGCCACGACTGTAAAAATTTATTTAATGTAGATGGCGGACAGTTTGTATCGCAGGGAGATAAAAATATTACCTGGACGATACTGGCATTGTCCATGAGAACATCAGAATACATCGTCGATCAATTAAAAAAACAATCCATTTAAACGGTGAGGCGCGGCTATAAACTTTCTGAAATAGTTTCTTGTAAAGTATTTTATAATAATAATTAAATAAAAGCAGAACCAAAACTGCCTGGCACTCATACAAAAAAGGAAGGAAATAAGTGAGGCAAAAATTCTTATTTGTTTGTTCTCAGCATTAAAAAAGCTTTTAAAATTGAGCTGAAAACTTAGTTTGTAAAGCGTAAACCAGGTATAAAAATATTTTTTATGGACAGAAGAAATTCGATCAAAGCATTATTTATAGGTACGGCCGCATCCTCGCTATTACTGGATGCCTGCAACACAAGCGATAAAAAAGCAGCTGCAATGGCGGCAGACAATTCCGCTAAGCCCGACGTGGCTGACCGGATGCAGGAAGAAATTATCGTAAATAAAAAATTAGCTGAGGAAGTATTTTTTACAGCAGAGGAAATGGCAACCATTACCTTATTAGGAGATATCATTATACCAAAAGATGCCGTTAGCGGCAGCTCATCGGATGCTAAAGTGCCCGACTTTATTGAGTTTATTGTAAAAGATATGCCCGAACACCAAACGCCTATGCGCGGCGGGTTAAGGTGGCTGCAAATAGAATCTTTTAAGCGTTTTGACAAATCATTTAACGCCGTAACAGACTTACAAAGAATACAAATTGTAGACGATATTGCCTACCCCAATAAAGTTAAGCCAGGTATGGCGCAGGGAGTATATTTTTTTACGTTGATGAGAGACCTCACCTGCACCGGATTTTATACCAGTGAAATTGGTGTAAAAGATATAGGTTATAAAGGCAATGTACCCAACCAATGGAATGGCGTGCCGGCCGATGTTTTAAAACAATACAATGTTGCCTACACTGAGAAGGAATTGAAGGAATGTGTAAATTTTGACAAAGCCTAGCATGAAAAATATACTTCTATTTATTTGTTGCATCAATGTCTTTACAATAGCTGCACAAACAGCTTTAATAACAAATATTGGAAACAGAAATACCACCAGCCTTAATGGCAAGTGGCAATACATTGTTGATCCATATGGAACCGGATTTTATGATTACCGGTATAAGGAAAAAAATGTTGATGATAAGGATGCCTACTGGAATAATGATGTACCTGCCAGCAAGACAGATCGCAAAGAATATGGTTATTCAGATTCCAATACCATTAATGTGCCGGGAGATTGGAATTCACAGGATCCGAAATTTTTATATTACGAAGGAATTATCTGGTATAAAAAAACATTTGATATGCCTGTGGTTGGCGAAGATAAAAAGATCTTTATTTATTTTGGCGCCGTAAATTATTTTGCAGATGTATACCTTAACGGTAAAAAATTAGGTGCACATAAAGGTGGTTTTACACCTTTCAATTTTGAAGTACCTTCCAATTTATTAAAACCCTCCGGTAATTTTTTAATTGTAAAAGTAGATAACAAAAGGTACGCAGATGAAATACCAACGCTTAATACAGACTGGTGGAATTATGGAGGTATTACCCGCGATGTTGAATTGGTAACTGTGCCTAAAACTTTTATACAGGACTATAGCATACAATTGGTAAAGGGCACCATAAAAGCAACCGCAAAAACCATAGCAGGATGGATAAAATTTAATACTGCGGTGAAGGAGAATATTATTGTACAAATACCGGAGTTAAATTTAAAAAAAGAAATAAAAGTAAATGGAGATAGTGTGTCATTCAGTTTCGCAGCAACAAACTTAATTTTATGGAGTCCGGAAAACCCCAAATTATATTCTATTAAATTATCAACAAAGGAAGACACAATAATTGAAAAGATTGGTTTTAGGACAATTGAGACTAAGGGTAATCAATTGCTTTTAAACGGCAAGCCCCTATTTTTAAGAGGTATTTGCATACATGAAGAAGCTGTTGGTAAAGCCAGGCGGGCATATAGCAGGGAAGATGCTTTACAATTATTACACCAGGTAAAAGAATTGCATGGCAATATGGCCAGGCTGGCGCATTATCCGCACAACGAAAATATGGTAAGGATGGCAGACTCTCTTGGTATTTTAATATGGAGTGAGATACCTGTTTACTGGACCATAAATTTTAAAAGTCAGGAAGTTTTACAAAAGGCAAAGCAGCAATTAATGGAAATGATATCCAGGGATCGTAACCGGGCCAGTGTTATTATTTGGTCGGTTGGCAATGAAACGCCCATTTCTGAAGCGCGTACAAATTTTATGAAAGCCTTAATTGAAACGGCGCGTAACACAGACGGAACAAGGCTTATATCTGCCGCCCTGCAATCTTACACCAAAGATGGAATAACCATTGTAGACGATCCTTTGGGAGAATTTACAGACATCGTATCCGTAAATGAATACATAGGTTGGTACGACGGTACGCCGGATAAATGCCGCAACACCAAATGGAAAATTAAATATGATAAACCTTTATTTTTTAGCGAAACAGGTGCAGAAGCATTAGGAGGCTTCCATGCAGATAGTACAACTGTTTGGAGCGAGGAATACCAGGAGTGGTATTACAAAGAACAAATTGCCATGATGGAAAAATTACCTGCTAACTTTGCAGGTCTTTCCCCCTGGATATTGAATGATTTCCGCTCCCCGCGACGCAATAATCCTACCTACCAAAATGGCTGGAACAACAAAGGTTTGTATGATCATACAGGACAAAAGAAAAAAGCTTTTTATATTTTACAGCATTATTACGATAAGATGGCATTGAAATTTAAAAAATTATAAAAAATTTCTATTTCAGGAAACTAACTTTTAAAAAGAAAGAAAAGATTATGCACTGCCATTAGCAGGTATAGAATTGAAGCAAATGCGGCGAAAAAATAGTTCAAAAAAAATATTGCATCGATGGTACTGCAACGTTAGGGATTGAAATGGAGTCCGCCCCATAAGGAAGCAGTTGAGGTTTGGAACACGCCCAAAGCCTGCCAATCTGCTAACATCAGCTTGTAGCAAATTAATTGTAATGTTTGTATAAATAATACCAATCGGTATATTATATAAACTACTGATTATAAATATTTATTTAAAAAAATACATATCATTTTATCCTTTTTTCAACCAATGCGCACTATAATAGCCAAAGGAATTGCTAGACAAAATAAATCCATTAAGTTTATAGGTAAGTTTACAGAGATGCAATAAAATCTAATCTGCAGATAAATTATTTAGTTATCGATATCAATTACATGTCATAAAAAAAAATAAAAAGCTATGTCATCCCGTAAAAATTTCCTTCAGCAAACATCCTTACTTATCGGTGGTGGTGCATTGGCATCTACCTTTGATAATAAAGCATTCGCCTATTTAAAAAATCGAATAGCTCCAAGTGATCAATTAAATATTGGTGCCATCGGCATAAACGGCATGGGCTGGGCAAATGTAAAAGCTGCCCTAAAAATACAGGGAGTAAACCTGGTAGCAGTATGCGATATTGATAAAAATGTTATTGAAAAAAGACTGGCAGAATTAGTGCCGCTAAATATAAATACCAGTAAAATAAAAATTTATAATGACTATAGAAAACTGCTGGAACAAAAAGATATTGATGCCGTAATTATTGGTACACCCGATCATTGGCATGCCTTAATTATGATACATGCCTGCCAGGCAGGCAAAGATGTATATTGTGAAAAACCTGTTGGCAATTCTATTATTGAATGCAATACCATGGTGGCGGCAGCAGTAAAATATAACAAGGTTGTACAGGCAGGTCAATGGCAACGCAGTCAGCAACATTTTAAAGATGCGGTTGATTTTGTACACAGTGGCCAACTTGGTAATATACGTACGGTTAAAGTATGGTGCTACCAGGGTTGGATGAAACCCGGACCTGTAGTGCCTGACAGCGCTCCGCCAATGGGAGTTGATTACAAACAATGGCTTGGTCCGGCAAATACGCGAGCATTTAATGCAAGCAGGTTCCATTTTAATTTCAGGTGGTTTTGGGATTATGCCGGAGGCCTTATGACAGATTGGGGCGTGCATCTATTAGACTATGCGCTGATTGGTATGAAAGCAGAATTACCAATCAGTATTGTTGGTTTAGGCGGAAGGTTTGCTTACCCCGACCTGTACGAAGAAACCCCTGATACCCTGACTACCTTGTACGAGTTTGACAAATTTAATATGGTTTGGGATAGCGCCATGGGTATTGATAATGGTAGTTATGGCAGAGACCATGGCATTGCATTTATAGGCAATAATGGCACCCTTATTTTAAACCGGGGTGGCTGGGAAGTTATTGAAGAAAGACAGAGTAAAAACAAAGTAATTATGCCATTGCAAAAATCGATGGACAATGGTTTGGAAAAACATTGGGTCAATTTTGTGGATGTGGTAAAGTCGCGTAAAGTGGCCGACCTGCATTGTTCCATACAGGCAGGGGCGCATGTTGCAACGGTTGCGCAGATGGGTAATATAAGTTTTAGAAGCGGACAAAAATTATTATGGGATAAAGCAACCGGAGCCTTTACAGACGAAGCAATTAACAAGCAATATTTAATGAAAGAATACCATAATGGGTATGTATTGCCAAAAACTTTTTAATTACAACGCAAATTATAAAGAGTTATGAGTTATAAGTGATGAGTTATAAGTGGTTACATTGTAATTAATTAAATAAATGTAGCACCTTAATTATTTTTAGATTGATAATATTTTTAAGATTATTTAATGGAGAACGATAAATTAAAAATAATTTCAACAGAAATTTTAAGTGATAATTGGTACACTTTAAAAAAATTAACCTACTCGTATTTGGGTAAAGATGGTGCCTGGCAAACGCAGAACCGGGAGGCTTATGACAGGGGTAACGGGGCAACTATTTTGTTATACAACACTGCACTTAAAACTGTTATTTTAACCAGGCAGTTTCGTTTACCAACTTTTATTAATGGCAACCAAAGCGGCATGCTCATTGAAGCCTGTGCGGGCTTATTAGATAAAGACAATCCGGAGGAATGTATTAAAAGAGAAACCGAAGAAGAGACAGGGTATAGAATTTCTTCGGTTAAAAAAATATTTGAAGCCTATATGTCCCCCGGTTCTGTAACCGAACTCATTTACTTTTTTATTGCCGCCTATTCCGATAATATGAAGGTACATGAAGGCGGCGGCATTGCCCATGAACAGGAGGAAATTGAAGTATTGGAACTACCCATTGAAACCGCCATTAAAATGATTGAAACCGGTGAAATAAAAGATGGTAAAACAATTATGTTATTACAGTATGTTCGGCTGCAGGGGATTTTATAGACAGATAACAAAAGTCGAAGTTCTTTTCCTTCATTTCGAAATACCTGGCAGAAGAATAAAAATATTTACAGGGATCGTTTCCAGGATGCCAATATGCACTCAATTGTTTAAATTAAACCTAATCAATTTTCTAAAGCATTAATTGCCTTGTGCAAAACTGTACAACTAAGGCGTCTCTTTACCAAAACTTCTATTGTTTCTAATGGGCATCCTCCACATACCTGAACAATTCGAACAGCTCATCTTTCAACATTTTTTATCAACGAATAGCCTGATGTACACCTTAACCGTTTTTTATAAAGTCTATAATTCTGGGTTAATGGACATTTATGGTGGTCTAAACTGCTGAAACCTTTAATAGCATTAGCTTTGAAGCAAATGAAAAATATGAATAAAAAAAGTGCTTTTAT
>JAYTHI010000159.1:0-5069 GCA_043732685.1 Ferruginibacter sp.
AAGTAACAGCATACCCTATCGGCTTAAACGAATAATTATTACTCATTTCCGCCGAACAGGCAGTTAAACCTACAATTAAATCCATCTCCGCTTTTATGATTACATAATCACCCGCCTTACTTTTGGGAGGTAAAACAGCTACTTTACCAGTATCACTATCTACAGTAACGTGCATAAAAATATTAAAGCTGGTGGCAATTTCATCCGGGTTAATACCGTAATCTTTTAAAGCATTCCAGAGGTTCCCAAAGCAACCAATATGCGGATTGGTATGGCCATAAATAATTTTGAAAGTTTCTGCACTGCAGGGAGTTAACAAAAAATCATGCCTGCCGACGGTATCATCTATCATGTTAAACATTATATTACTTCGGTTGCTATAGAAGGGATGCCCCTTTGTTAGAAATATAGTTTCTGCATAATCAATAGTGCGGCCACTGGAAAGATATTCTCTTTTATCTTCTGCATTATAACACACAAAATCAGATACCTGCTCTCCCTCAATATCTACTATTTTCAATTGTTGTCCTTTTTTTAGTAGAAAAGATACGCCCGTTCTTGGCGGAATAATATTAAGATCTTCCATGGTTTATTTTTAATGGACATTTCCATTGGTTATCGTATTGTGTTCCACTATATTGATATACTTCCGATGAAGTACCAAAATCTTCCAGCATAGGATTTATCGATCCTGAAAATACAATATCACGTTTTCTTATGATCGCTTTCATTTTTCCATATTGATCCTTATTGCGCAAAGCCTCAAATTGTGCATGCGGATTCAATACTACTGCAGGAAAAGCAAACCTTCGCGTAACCCTGCTACTGCCCGGGTGTAAACCAATTATAAAAAAAGCTTCTTCCTTTAAACTAAAACTAAAATCAGGCGAATGAGGGTCAGCTGCTACTCGCTTATCATAGTGATATTGCAATGCGTCTAAATTTGATAAGGCTTGTAATCGCTGCCATAATAATTCATCAAAAAGTTGCTCCTCCTTTATAACCGGACCATCAAAAATTATTGCCACACTTTGAAAGGGTTCAGGATTTTGACGGTACTTATTCACAAAATTATAAATGAATTCGAGTATCGTTCTATCGTCTTTTGGACAAGCCATATTACCAGCCACCATACAATGCAGTTGTTGCTTTACCAATGCTGCGCGCGCTGCAACGCAGGGAAAATCTTTATTCTCAATAAATGCTTTGTATGCTTCAATTTTTGTTTGTGCTGAAGATTGCTGTTCAATCATATGCTCAGTTTTAATTACCTGCTAAAAAACAAACGAAATGCCCCAATGTTATTTTTTAAATTAAAATGCAGCCTATATTTTTTTGTATAATTATACTGCAGCATTTTAATTATTTAAGCGAACAAATCAAGAAGTTGATATTTAAAAATGTGTATTATTTGTCCCGCAAGTGTAGAAGGTTCTATCCTTATTTACTGAACAATTTCACTATCATAATTTAAATTCAAGGTCCAATTGTTTTAGGGTTTTAAAATGTTTGTTTGCGGCTCTTAAAAAAAGCCATCCCTTTTTAAAGGCCCAAACAGGCGAACCATTAAAATGATTGTGCCTGGATATTTGATATAAAACTTTCCAATGTTCCAACACAATTTTATAGGCTTGTATTAAAGTGTTTCCATTTCCATAAATATGATGCGGTTCGGCGCCACAGCCGTTGTACTCTAGTATAGAAAAATTTTTACCTGCTTTAAGGTCATCGATGGACAAACATTTTATATCGTACCTGCCATAATAGAAATGCTTTGTATAATTGCTGATCTTATCAAACTGGTGCACCAGAGCATCGTCTTTTTGATGGGCAAGACTAACCAATTTTCCACCCCTGCTTAAATTGAGTGCATAACTTAAAAAATAAATTTTATCGCGCGGAATAATCATATTTAATTTATCGGCATGCTTCGACCTCATTTCGGGCAATCGAAATTGTACTGAAGGATACGACTCTATCAATTGCAATAATGTTGACTGGCCATTGCCCAAAACCTGTAAAAATTCCTTCTTTAAGAAACCTGAAATATGCCCTTTTTTTTGGTTTGGAAAACGATAATAAAATACACTTACTTCCAGCGGATAATCAATAAAATCCTGCACAATATATTCTGCCGGCATTTGTTGGTGGTAACGTAGCAGGTCATCCTCGCTATTAATTTTTCTAAACATAAAACCCATCATGCCTACATTAGGTTTAACGGCAAAAGGGTAATTAAATCCGTTGGAAGATAAAGATATTTTAACCGCATCAAAAGTACTTCTGGGTTCAACATAAATGCTTTTTGGAAAAGAACCCGGAGGTAATTGATTGTACATTTCCTTCTTCCCTTCTCCCTCAAATCCTCCAAAATTAATGGTTGGATTAGATGGGGTAAAAAACCATAAAGATCTTGCCCTTAAACAATACCAAAGCCAAACCGGCATAATTGGAATGTATTTTGCAAGATAATTCCATGTTTCCCAATGGGTAAGTTTATAAAGTGCCTTTTTAAATTTCATTTACTAAATCAGTTCGCTTATTAATAATTATATCGAATGATTTACGAATTTTTATGCAGCAATGTTTAATGTTTACAAATATTTTTTTTAATTTTTTACGGCAGCAAAATTTTAGTCAAAATAATTTTATAATATAATTCATACCATTAAAAATACTCCGACATGGCTATTATAGCAATAATTATCTCAAGCGTTCGTATTGGCCGTGATAGCCATAAGGTAGCTTTATATTTTCAACAATATATTAAGCATCATCAAATTGCCACTGTCAATATGTTGGACTTGTATGAATACCAGTTTCCTATTTTTGAGGAGCGATTGAGTAAACAAACAAATCCGTTAACCAAGACTATTGAGTTTGCAGAAAAAATAAAAGCTGCAGACGGCGTTTTGATTGTTACACCGGAATACAATGGCGGCTACCCCGCAAGTATAAAAAATGTGATTGATCTATTGTACAAAGAATGGCATAGAAAGCCAATTGCCATTGCATCCGCATCAAACGGGCCTTTTGGCGCAAGCCAGGTATTAACTGCTTTACAATTTAGTTTATGGAAAATAAAAGCCTGGGTAGTGCCGGCAACTTTTCAGGTTCCCTTTGTTGATAAAGCTTTTGATAAAGATGGCGTACCAGTTGCAAAGGAGGACACCGATAAATTAGCTGCCGCTTTTTTAAAAGAATTGATTTGGTGTATTGATGCTAAAAGCAAAATGCCGTTAGACGAATAAGAATTTTGTCACAGCAATTGCATGTACTTATTTGAGAAGAAAATTTAGGTAAGCATTAAAAAAAATGAGCAAACTTTTAGGGATAAACAGGTCCAGGCGCAGGAACTACCTATTAAGTTAAAGGGTTTAAAATAATCGGCCGTTATAGTTTAAAATTCATTTTTTACCATACGCAAAACCCAATTAACGCAGCAGTCCAATAATGAATTTTATAATTTTAAACGAAAAAAATTATTTTATAAAGTGTTAAGCATTCCGGTTAACTTTTTCTTTTATAATGTGCAATGCAAATTTTAATTGTTGCTCCACACTTATATTGGTATTGTCCAGAATGAGGGCATCGGTGGCTTTGCGTAGTGGACTAATCTCTCTGTTTGAATCAATATAGTCGCGCATTTCAAGATTATTTTTTACCTCCTCAATGGTAATATTCGGATTTTTTTCAAACATCTCTTTAAACCTTCTTTCAACCCTAACCGCAATATCTGCGGTCATAAAAAATTTAATAGCAGCGTCAGGAAAAACCGTGGTTCCTATATCTCTACCATCCATTACAATCCCTTTTTGGCGCCCCATATTTTGTTGCTGTGCAACAGCAAAAGTTCTTACCTCCTTAATCGCTGCAACCTCGCTTACCTTTTCTGCAATTACCAAATCCCTTATAACATACTCCACATTTTCTTCATTCAAATACATTTCCGTTTGTCCGGTTTTTTCGTTTTGATGAAATTGCAAATTAATATCTTCCAATGCAGTCAGTACCTTTGCAGCATCCGACCAATCTATATGATGGCGCAAAAAATATAAAGTTATTGCCCGATACATTGCACCACTATCAATATAAACATAGCCCAACTCCTTAGCCAATTGTTTTGCCAGTGTACTTTTGCCGCAGGATGACCAACCGTCGATCGTAATAACAATTTTTTCCATTCTTGCAAAAGTCCGTCAAAATTTTTAAGCCTCAAAATGAAAATAAGCAGGATTATAATTATTGAGCCAGGTACCTGAAATTAAAAATTTAGAAACCAAAATTTTGAACGTACAACTTGAAGCTTTTATCTTTTGGTTTTTATCGATCTTATTATTACACACTTTCCGGGTCTAATGTGTCGTATAGCCTTATAAAATGCCTATTCAAAAAAGCCTTAGCTAGCTAAATAATATTGAAGAAACATAAGCAGGTAATTTTCAACCTAAATAAAAAGCCACCAAATTTGGTGGCTTTAAATGATATAAAAAAATTAAAGTCAGGCTTCAGACTTTGCTTCAATAACAGGCACTACAGGCTTTAAAGTAAACAATATCTTTTCTTTAGCTTCATCAAGATCTGCAATTAAGGTGTCACCAGCTTTTACTGCCATGTTTAATATTTCCTCCGCTAACGGATCTTCCAAATATTTTTGGATAGCCCTGTGTAAAGGCCTTGCTCCAAATTGAGAATCATATCCCTTGTCTGCAATAAAATCTTTAGCTTCTTTAGACAATTCCATTGAGAAACCAAGGTTTACCAAACGCTTCATAACACCCTTCATTAAAATATCAATGATCTCAAAAATATTCTCCCTGGTTAATGAATTAAAGATAACTACATCATCAATTCTGTTTAAAAACTCCGGACTAAAAGTTCGCTTCAAGGCTTTTTCAATAACTGATTTATTATTTTCATCCGCATTTAAAACCCTTGCTGCAGTTGCAAAACCAACACCTTCTCCAAAGTCTTTTAATTGCCTGGCACCAATATTAGAAGTCATAATGATGAGGGTATTTTTAAAATCAATCTTTCTACCCAAACCATCTGTTAGCTGACCATCATCC
>JAYTHI010000160.1:0-5051 GCA_043732685.1 Ferruginibacter sp.
GTGGTATGGAGCAACAGGAAAGAGAAAGTGCCATGTGTAAATTTAAAAATGGTACATCCAATGTTTTGGTAACAACAGATCTTGCATCAAGAGGACTTGATATCCCTGATATTAAATACATCATACATTATCATTTACCTGCTACAGCAGATGTTTACACCCATCGCAATGGCAGAACTGCAAGAATGGAAGCAGGAGGAAAATCAGTATTAATTCTATCAGCCGAAGAACGTCTGCCAACCTATATTACAGGGGATGTTGAAGCCATTACCTTACCCGAAAAAGTAGAATTACCTGAAAAGCCAAAATGGTCAACCTTATTTATTGCAGCGGGTAAAAAAGACAAAGTAAATAAAATAGATATCGTAGGTTTTTTATCCAATAAGGGTCTACTTAAAAAAGAAGATATCGGCTTAATTGAAGTAAAAGATTTCTTTTCTTTTGTCGCCGTTAGAAAACTAAAAGTTGGCGAAGTGATGGAGCTAATCAAAGAAGAAAAAATTAAAAATAAAAAGGTTAAGATTGCTGTGGCAAAATAAAGCGGTCATACATTTTATAAAAGATACGACTATTGATAATGGTAGTATTTTTTTGCCCTTAATAAAATGGTGCAATAAAATTCAGCAAAAACTTTAATAGTCCAATTTAATTTTTTTGGATTAGGTAGATAATTCGCAAAAGCAGTATAGCCTAAGCTGTATAACTTTTAGATAAGATAAAAGTGGACTTCAAGCCTTTTGATTTACAGACTTATTTGTACTTAGTTTTTATATTTTATCAAGGCAAATTATAGATTTTCAATAAATGATGCCCTTCGCAGACTACCTTTAAAAACACCAGTAATTGCATAAGCCCCCTTATTGGGTTCAGTCCGCCATGGGGCGGATTCAATAAAAAATGCGCAGCTTCTTTTTTTTGAAAGAAGCCAATGGGCGGCGTTGCAGTTACGCAGCCCGCCGGCTGTGGAGGCGAAGGGTATGCAGCGAAAAACTGGTGCTGAATAAAAAAAATGCGACGTACAAATTATAACGCTTAAGTAATAGTCGTGTTTTTTAATGTTAACCAAGCTTACTTAATGACAGGTATGTTTTTTAAACCGATAAATTTAAAATGGTAAAAAACAGCTTAAAATAGCAGATTTGCGAAGTATCTACCTAATCATAAGAAGTTACTATTTAAAAAAGAGGATAACTATAACAGTAGCAGTCTCCCATGTTCTAATAAAAAAATAAGGTAAAATAGCTCACCTGAAGTAGTAAATTTTATTGTCTCCATATTTATCCTCAATAATTTAAAATTGGTAAAGATGCCTGTTTTAAGCGCTCACAATACTGTTAAGCATTATTAATTTTTTGTACTGCTTTCCCTTACGATAAAGATTAACTATTAACACTTTAAATAATCTTTGATAACAGCCTTTTCCTTATTACTTTAACATAGGGTATCATTTGTTGGCAATGTATAAATTTTGTTCCCAAATTGTAACTTCCAAGCCCAATATCCAATACTTATTTAAACGTTTATACAACACTATTATCCTACATAAAAGTTTAACAGTTGGTTCTATAATGCTGCTGCAGCTTATGCACCTGTTACTATGCTAATTTTATATTTTTTATGCTCCTTATACTTTCTTCTTAGGTTTAAAAATTATCGCTAAATCATAAACGAAAGCAGCTTTGTAGATAAAATTTTTAAAACAAATTAAACAAATTTTAATATTTTATCCAATCATTTGAAGAATGCAGAAGTAGCCCGCTTACATTCCTAAAATTTTATAAAAACTTTTAAAAATAAGTAATAAATAATAAAGTTTTGAGTTAATAAATAACGATATTTATTAATTTCTAAAGCTCATTTAAAAACCAAAAACTTCTTATAGAAAAGGGAAATCGAAAACAAAAAAAATTGCAATACTATTTTTAAATATCCATATCAAAATACTATCTACATGAAAAATATTAAACTTTCTATCAGTGCCTTAAACGCCAGCAATACTTGTCCGGGAAATTATGTTTTAGTATTGCAGGCAATTAAGTGCACCCGCAGCATCGCGATTATTATAGGTTTGCAGGAAGCGCAGGCAATTGCGGCCGCCCTGGAAAAAATTAAACCGGCACAGCCATTACCCCAGGATATTTTATTAGATACACTTTTACATTTAAATGCGCATTTGCAGCATGTTAATATTGGTGGATTTAAGAAGGGTAGTTTTTTATCATCCATAATAATAAAGGACAACAGTGACCATGTATTTGAAATTCAATGCCGAACCTCAGATGCCGTTGCTATGGCATCTAGACAAGAATGCCCTATTTATATAAACGAAGATTTACTGAACGAGTTGGCAATGGCAGCACCTGCAGAAGAAAAGATTATTTCTGGTAAATGTGGTCAGTTGGAGGAATACAGTTTAGAAGAATTATATGATATCCTTTCAAAATTATTAGCGAATGAAGATTATGAAACTGCCAGCAGGGTTCGTGATATTATTTGTAAAAAGAAGGAAAACAAACCTTGTATTTAATCAATATTTTTAAATATTTTTTTTGTAGTGTAAACTATTTTGCGGCTTTAAAATTATAATTATACCCGGTAGGTTTATCGGGATGTAAAAGGGAATATTTTAAATGCTGCTGAATAATTAAATAAACCGATCGTGTGTAACAAATTACTAAGCAATTGCGCTATCCGCTAATATCCCTAATTTAGTAGGGATGAAAAAACTAACCAGTCTTTTATTTTTGTTTGTCTTGATCGGACTTACCGGTATTGCTCAAAAAAAATCTACAAAAACTACCGCTATTAAGTCGGCTTATTTTCCATTGCCCAATATTTGGGAGGTAAGGGATCCTGCAGCATTTGGATTATCTAAAGAAGGTATTGCAGAAGCCATTGCAATTGCCAAAGCCGGGGAATCTAAAAATCCGCGTAATATGGAAATAAGCCATTACCAAAGTTTTGGAAAAGAACCTTTTGGTGAGGCAATTGGTCCGTTTGCTGAACGTGGCGAACCGACAGGACTTATTATTTACAAAGGCTATATTGTAGCCGGTTGGGGAGAACCTTTGCGTTGTGATATGACACACAGTGTAACCAAAAGTTTTTTATCTGCTGTTGCCGGTGTTACTGTTGACCAGGGTTTAATACATAATGTAAACGATACCGTAAAAAATTATGTTCCGCCTATTGAATTGTATACCCCACAAACCGTATTTCGTTCTGCCGACTTAATAGGGGAGCCACAATTATTACAACCCTTTAATTCACCGCACAACAGCACCATTACCTGGGACAATCTATTAAGACAGACAAGTGATTGGGAGGGTACTTTATGGGGTAAACCGGAATGGGCAGACAGGCCCGACAAGGATGCCGGCAAATGGATTGGAAGAGATAGAATTAAGGCAGGCACTGTGTTTGAGTATAATGATGTGCGTGTTAATGCGCTTGCATTAGCCCTTACCAGTGTATGGAGGAAACCATTGCCACAGGTGTTAAAACAATATATTATGGATCCCATTGGAGCTTCAAATACCTGGCGCTGGGCCGGTTATAGAAATGCATGGATCGTGCTGGATGGGCAGCCAGTTCAATCTGTTAGTGGTGGTGGACATTGGGGTGGAGGTATGTTTATAAATGCTTACGACATGGCAAGGTTTGGTTTACTTACCCTGCATCGCGGTAATTGGAATGGAAAACAATTGTTAAGTGAGCAATGGGTAAAACAAGCCCTAACCCCTACCCCGGCACAAACCGATTATGGTTATATGAATTGGTTTTTAAACACCGATAAAAAATTATTACCGGATGCGCCGGCAACTGCATTTATGCATATTGGTAACGGTAATAATTTAATTTATGTAGATGCTGAACATGAATTGGTAGTGGTGGTAAGATGGATAGCAGATACTAAAATAATGAATGCCTGCATTAAAAAAATACTGGAAGGTATTAAATAATAAGACGGAGTGCTTCAACAAATGTTGTTTTAAAAGCAATATTGTCTATTCAAAACAAGGTGAAAATCCTTGGCTACAAAAGTTCAGTTGTATAATTTTAGCTGTTAACTTAACTATTGTTTTAAATTAAAAAGCGATTGTAAAATTTATTTTATCCGCTTTTAACCCAATAAAATATTTTTTAACAGATAATCTTATTTCGCTTTGAATAAATTTTATCCTTAATAATTGTACGTTTTTATTAATTTATCCTAAACAAAAAAGCAGGAATTAATTATATCAATAGTCTTTACACGGCATCATAGCCCAACTGACCCGAATGAGGCGGGCTATGTAATTACTATAATAATTTGATTAATATTTGAAAATTCATTTCTACCAATAAGAGAGACAAGAAAATAACCAGACTGCTGATTTAAATGGTTTTTCGAATTGTTTACCTAATCTAAAATATAGCATTTAATTAATGCCTTTCAAGGTATTTTTTATCAACTTTTTTTAAGGTGCATGTCATTCCCTAAATGAAGGTTATAAAAATTGATGAGCATTAAGCCAACACCGGCGCTTAGGTGGAATAATTGTATTTTACCAACAGGTGGAAGCTATACAATTGAATTTAAACGATAACTTACCAGAAGAATATTTGAAGCAATAGCTGTTTTTTAATGATCAAGCTACCAATGCATGAACGATCGAATACATTGAGGCCAATAAAATAATACATTTCCAGCAGTATGTTTTTTTCATATTATTAAATTTATTTTTATTAAAGTTAAAATAATATTTAAGTTGATATTGTTAAAATAGGAGTTTGCATTTCAAAATAACACTTTAGCCAAAGCGTAGTTAAGCTGGAAATGTTTTACAGGATGTCCCCACCTTGCATGTTTAGCTTAGGATGAAAAAAGAGTTTATAAAATTTACCCCATTCTTTTTTCAAATCAATATATAAATTTTTGATTAGATTTTTTGGATTAGGTAGATAAGTCGCAAAAGCAGTATAGCCAGAGCTGTATAACTTTTAGATAATATAAAAGTGTACTTCAAGCGTTTTGATTCGCAGACTTATTTGTGTTTAGTTTTTACATT
>JAYTHI010000161.1:0-5040 GCA_043732685.1 Ferruginibacter sp.
ATTATTCCTATCTGTGCAATACCAAAACCTCTCTGTGCCAGCAGTACCGGTAATATACCCCAGATCATGGCATCATTAAGATTATTAATTAAACCAGCCTGTGTTACCGCACCTAAATTTTTATTAAACCAACTTGTTTCTTTAAATATATTTTTTAACAAGGGAACGCTGCTATTTAATTGCGCGGCTTTATTTACATAGGCAATGGTATCTTTTACAAAAAGCCAGGATAATAATGTTCCTGCAATTACAAAGCCAATTCCTATCACAAAAGGATATGGCCTTAACCCGTAATTAGTAGCAATGCTGCTGGTAGCTAAAGCCACTAACCCTAACATTCCGTATCCAGCAAACTCATTTAAACCCATCGCAAAGCCCCTTTCTTTTTCACCCACCAAATCAATTTTCATTACCACCGTGCTGCTCCAGGTTAAACCCTGGTTGATGCCTAATAAAATATTGGCCAATATTATCCAATTCCAATTAGGGGCATACATCAAAATAAACGGTACAGGAATACCAACCAGCCAGCCGGATACGAGTAATTTTTTTCTCCCAAACTTATTGGCTAATGCGCCAGTGAAGTAATTAGTTGTTGCTTTAAATAAACCAAATACCACTATAAAAGATAAAATAATGGAAGTGGAGGTTAAATGAAATTCCTTTTTTGCTATTTCAGGTAATAATGTTCTTTCCAAACCTATCATACCTCCTACAAGCGCATTGATAAATACCAATAACCAAAATTGTTTCCAATTTTCTTTTAAGCCTAATTGTATGTCCATTTTACCTTTTGAAATAATTTACCGCAAAGCTATCTCCTGCGGATGGCTAAATCTTTAACATAAGATAAATAATTAACGATTTGCCCGAATACGGCTAAGGCTCACTTGTGTGATACCAAGATAAGAAGCCACATACTTTAAAGGTACTCTCAGCAACACATTGGGTGATTCCTTCAATAAGGCATTGTACCGTTCTTCGGCCGAATGAAACTGTATTCCTTCAATACGGTTTACGGTTTCTACATAGGCGGTTTCAAATATTTTACGAAACAACCTTTCAATGTCCGAAAAGCGATTATAGAGTTTAAAAAGCTCATGGGCATTAATGGCTACTACCTCACTATCTTCCAATACCTGAATTGCCTTGCGGCTTGGTTTACCGGCAAACAAACTTTCAACCCTCGCAATAATATTATTTTCAAAAGAAAAGCTTTCTGTAATATCAATTCCATCCTTAAGGTAATAAATACGGGCTACTCCTTTATTAATAAAATAAAGGGTTTTACAAGTCTGCCCAATCAGTTGCAATTCTTTATTTTTTTTTATAGTAACAATGTTGCTTATCACTGCAATCGCAGCTTCCGATTCTATGGAAAGCGTGTTAAATTTTTTAAAGTATTGAAATAGTGCTTGCATTAACTTAATTATATAATAAAGGTAGTTTTTTACAAAAACTAAATGATCGTTTCGGCAAATCAATATTTACTTTTATTAGCTTGATAGATAGCTTTATAAGTTTTAGCAGTAATTTAATCTTATTTGTTTTGAGCCTTTTCCAACAGTATACCCAATACCCATCCAAACATCCAATTGGCAATAAAAAAATAAATAATACCGGCAGTTGACAATTGATAAATACCCAATATCCCCTGCCCTAATATAGGTAACACAATCAAGCCGTTAATGAGCCACGGAAAAAGAGAAAATAAACTACCCTTTAACCATCCCTGACCGGGAAGAATTGGTTCAAAAATAAACGCGTAAATAAATACCATTGAAAACCCTGTTAAATAATGGAAAAATATCCAAAATAGCGTTGTCTTAAAATTTAAAAATATCGCCGGACTAAAATAATTACGTGTATTTAATAAAAGCAATTTAAGAAGACCACCGCTTTCTGCTGTTATATTAAATACAGCAGCCATTTTCAATAAAATTGTATTTACAGTAATAGCGATAAAGCCAGCCATCAGGCCTTTGAATAGTTTTGGAGTAAATTTTTGCATAGTAATTTATTGGAGTAAGAATCTTTGTATTTTATTGCCATCCCCATTTTTTAAATATGGCATGTCCGTTATTTGAAAGCAAAAATTGAATAAATTTTTCTGCTGCAATTTTCTTGTTAGTAATAGTTGTGATGGCAATCGGTGTTCCCCTGTACAAATTTTCACCTGAAGGAATTTTTACCAATTGTGACAGGTCTTTTAACCTTAAGTACCAGGATGAAAAAATAATTACCGCGTCGTACTTTTTATCGTTCTTCCAGGCATCGATGGCTAATGCAGTATTGGCAAAAGCACCTTTAATATTTTTTTGTATGCCTCCAATTAAATGTTGTTTACCCGCTAAATCTTCCCACATACCCAATTGCCCGGCACCTGTAATCTCTAAAATATTCATGCCTGGCTTGGTTAAATCTTTAAGTGATTTTATTTGTTTTGGGTTACCCGGCCGTACTAAAATACCGGCACCTCTATTGTACAACTCAGTACGGGTAGTGCTATCCATTAAACCGGGATGCTGCAGTTTAAATTGCGTAAGCATATATTCAGCTCCGCCAAATACTATATCTGCATTTTGTTTGGCCTGTTCAATCCATTTTGCTTCCGGCCCTGCTATTACCCTGACAGGTATAGCCATTTTTTTTGAAAATACAGCTGCACATTCAGCCATTGCAGCCTGTGGCCCACCAGGACCATACACATACAAAGTGTCATTTTGCTGTGCTTTGGAGAATAGGGTGCATAATAAAAGCACAGTTACAAAAAGCTTTTTCATGATTTTAATTTTAGTTAAATAATTGTGTTATAAAAAAAATTTGTATAAATAGCTTTCCATACTGTTTATACTATTATAAGGACTTCATCCAAAATTTTGAAACCGGAAAGACATCATAAAGCCTTGTAAACAATAATCAAAAGTAATGCAGTTAACAGGTATTAAATTGAATCTACGGGTATATCCATTTCCTTTGAAAAATCACATACCTCCGGCGTTTTCATTTTTAGCACCCAATGCTGCCATGCAAATTTTATAAAACAAAAATGAAGTAAGGCCGTTATCAGCAGGTATGACATAACAGGTGCTGCATATAATAATAAATTATGGTTAATAGCCAGCAAGGGCCAGGGAAGAAACAATATAATAGCACCTCTTACAAGGCTTTCTCTAAAGCCCATATTTAAAATTATGTCATTATCCAGCCACCTCCTTTTTAAAACAGTTAATGGCATTTTTTTTACTTGATTTGTTGTTGAAGGCAATTCGTTTGCCGTTGCGATTGTTGTTTGAATTGTTGTCATTTTATTTATATTTAAATGGTTTAAAATGTTTTTGGTTTTGACAATTCAAAGGTAGATATCACCTGCTCCTCAATGAAATCATAAAGTTTTATGACAGATAACTTTAGGTAATAAGCGCTTAACAGGTTGTAGACTAAGCCATCTTATTTGTTAAAGAATTGAATATTTTATATAAAAACTAAAGACTTTTTAAGGGTAACTGAAATTGGAAACTATTAAAAAAGAATCCCGGATATTTTTGTATCCGGGATTCTTTTTATTTTATAATTTTTATTTATTAATATATCCAAACAAGCCATCTTTTTCTGTGTTTGGTCCTGCCTCAAAATACAATCTGTTGGGATCGATGGTTGTAGCAGACACGGGTGCAAAAGAGAGCGCCCATAAGCCTTGAATTACCAAAGGCTGGCCTTTAGATTTTAATGGCCCGATAAAAGTTCCATCAGCATTAAATGCGTTTATATGCCCATCACCAAAGTTACCCACTAATACTGCTCCACTTACACCGGTAGAATCTGATCCAAAGAAACTGGTTGGCGCTTTTGTTATGCCCCAAGGAGAATTTAATTGTCCTCCCGGAGAGATAAAACGTTTTACAAAAGTTCCATCTGTATTAAAAATGTTAACAATACCCAATCCTGCAGCAAGAACCTCATTTCCATCAGCACCTACTTTGGCATATAATACATAAAGTTGATTGCCTACCTTTTGAATATTAAATGGTGAATACTGTGCAGGAAGATTCGGGTCTGTAAATGGTGTATTTACTTTGCTCCAGGTACTGTCAAATACATCGATGCTGCCTGCTTTAAAATTTGCTGCATATAAATAATTTGCGCCTTGCGAATTAGCTAAAGCCAGTCCAAAGTAACTAGCAGTAGCCGAGTTATCCACCATTTTAATGGCATTACTAATATTCCCTTTATTCCAGCCTGAAATAACGCCATCCTGACCCGCAAATGTAAATATGGAAGGAAGGTTGTTGGGTAATTTAAATCCGGAACCACCACTAAAAACGATTCCTGTTATAGATCCTCCAGTATTACTTTTTGGGGATGGTATCGCTACAGGAGCTAATAACTGAGTTCCTTCTTTATCGTATACGGTACTATACCCGGTAACATTGGCACTTAACCAGATATTGCCTGTAGGACTAAAAGCAATTCCCCATGCATCCTGGAGCAAAGGATCTATTCTTACCGCATTGTAGTTTGCATTATTTGCAACCAGATTTATCTGATTAAAATCTTCTAATCCCTTTGGTGCGGAAACCGAAGTTGTGGATTCCTTTTTACAACCAACATTTATTATTGCTACAGTTAATAAAGCCGCAGCCAATACTGTAAATGTTCGATTCACATTACTTTTTTTCATTTTACTTTGTTTTTTTGATTTTATTTAATTGGAATTATGCTGATGATGCTAAATTTTATAAGACTTACAACGTTTACAGTCAAATTATTGTTTAATACATATACCTCCTTTTCATTTTTAGAGAAAACAATCGCCTGGCGCGGCTCTTTAAAGCCGGCAATAGTTCTGGTATTTATAAGTGATGCTACATCAATTACAGAAAGCGTATTATCCATTTTATTGCCACTCAATAGTAAAGTTTCATCCGGTGATAAAGCAGCTCCATAAGGGTCTTTGCCCACAATGATTTCTTTAATAATATTACCTGTCTTTATATCTACCACCGCAATCGAATTGGTGCCGCTATTGGCCGCAAATAG
>JAYTHI010000162.1:0-5024 GCA_043732685.1 Ferruginibacter sp.
AAAGGCAACCCTGCAATTAATAGAAGCCAATAAACAGTTACAACAGATGGATAAAACGAAGGACGAGTTTTTGTATACTGTTACACATGAGCTTCGCACACCGATAACTTCTATAAGGGCGATGGCGGAAATTGTACACGACAACACAGATATGGAAGAAGCCGAAAAACAAATTTTTTTAGGCGGCGTAATTAAAGAAACAGAAAGGCTTAGTCACCTGATAACACAGGTGCTTAATTTAGAGAAATACGAAAGCGGCAAACAATTATTAGATATATCCCGTGTTCAATTTAATACCCTCATAAAGGATGCAATTCAATCTATTCAACCGCTGGCAAATGCAAAAGAAATTAGTGTAACGGCACATCTACCGGATACCCCTTTTTTAATTTCATGCGATGCAGATCTGATAGGGCAGGTATTAAATAATTTATTATCAAATGCCATAAAGTTTGCACCGGAAAAAGGCAGGGTAAATATTGCTGTGAAAGATGATCCAAATGAGTATCAAATTGCGATACAGGATAATGGTAAAGGCATCGGGCCCGGTTTACACGAATTAATTTTTGATAAATTTTTTCAGGCAAAAAACCAGACTTTACGCAAACCCGAAGGCAGTGGTTTGGGATTAGCCATTTGCAAACGAATTATCGATTTACATGGCGGAAAAATTTGGGTGGAGAGCGAATTGAATAAAGGTTCAACATTTATTTTTACGATACCTATAATTAAAAACAGCTTTTAATGGAAGAAATAAAAAAAGTATTGGTAGTTGATGATGACCCCTACATATTGATGTCCTTAGAATTTTTAATGAAAAAAAACGGCTTCGATGTAATGGTTGCCAGAAATGGAAAAGAGGCTTTAGAATTGGTAGATAAGCAACTGCCGAATGTGGTATTACTTGATATAATGATGCCTGATGTGGACGGTTACCAAATTTGCACCCACATAAAAAAATCGGCCAAATTAAAGCATACAAAAATTGTGTTTATAAGCGCCAAAACAAAAGAGACCGATGTTCAAAAGGGGTACGATTTAGGCGCGTCATTGTATATTAAAAAACCATTTAGTACCAGAGAACTCGCAAAACAAATTAATGCATTGATGATTTCCTGATGCCTAACATTATTTCAGGTGAACGCCGGCTATTTTTGTATTGCCCCATAAATAATTTCCTGAATATTGGAGCGTACATTTAGTTTGGAAAGCTTGGTATTACTTCCTCCGTCCGGTGTAACCCGGTTGCTTAAAAATATATAGGTAAGCATATGTGCAGGGTCGGCCCAAACACATGTACCGGTAAAACCTGTATGCCCAAATGTAAGGGGCGATGCAGCAATACATGGGTAAGGCTCAAGGCGGCTGGCATTATCTTTTTCCGGTTTGTCAAATCCAAAACCACGCCTGCTCATATTGCTGTGATAAGCTGTAAAATAATCGATGGTTTCTTTTTTTAAATATTGCCGTCCGTTAAAACTGCCGCCATTTAAAAGCATCTGCATAATGATAGCAATATCATAAGCATCGCTAAATAACCCTGCATGGCCTGCAACACCGCCAAACATAGCAGCACCGGGATCATGCACATTACCCCGTAATAATTGTTTTCTAAATACCAATTCATTTTCAGAAGGGGCAATGCGATTTAGCGGTAAATATTCCCTTGGTCTGAAACCTGCAGAATTTAGTTGAAGCGGCGTATAAAATTCATGCTGCATATATTCATCAAGCGGAAAACCGCTAACTGCTTCTACCACTTTTGCCAGAAAAATAAAGTCGTTATCGCTGTAAACATATTTACCTTTTGCCGTTAACGGGCTTTGCAAAATGCGCTGGTACATCGTATCTTTCCAGGTGTTGAGCATAAATAAATTTTCTGCCACCTTCACAGCAAAGGAGTCACTTTTTTGATTGCGGTAAAAAGCTGGTAATGGAGAACCGGTTGCATCAATCGTTTCTTTATTAAAAGGTATATATGGAATAAGGCCTGCCTGGTGCAGTAAAATATCTTCAAGTACCAGGGTTGCTTTATTGGTACCCCTTGTAAATGGAAGGTAATCACCCAATGCTTTTTTAAGGTTTATTTTTCCATCCCCGTACAATTTCATGACGGCAAGCGTAGTGGCGCATATTTTAGTTACCGAAGCCATATCATAAACGGATTCGACGGTAACCGGTTCTTTACCATCATAATTAAAATGGCCAAAGGCTTTTTCATATGCTATTTTACCTTCTTTAACAACCATCACTACGCAACCGGGCGTTGCACCTTGGGCAATGGCATTGTTAGCAACGCCTTCAATGGCCGCAAGTTTTTCTGTATTCAGGCCAACTACTTCCGCCTTTACTTTTGGCAATAAAAAATTGGATGCCACTATGCCGCTGCCAAATTTATATGCTTCACAAACTGTTACCGGCAGTTTACCCTTTGCCTCAATTTTTCCTTGTAAAAGATCAATAGCTGCTTGCTGGGTAAATACATCATCTTCGTAACAGGCCACTATATTTTTTGCTGCACAAAAGTTTTTAATAGCATATGCATTACCAAATACCAGACTGATGCTATTGGTTTGCTCCTGTAATTGCTTAACCAATTCAATTGCAATTTTACTGAGGCCAAAATTATTTGCCGGTGTACGGTTATAAGCATGAATTCCAATCACTACTTTTTTAAACTTCGTTTTTATTAATTCAATTATAGATAAAACCCTGCCGGCATCCTGCTTATAATTAAAAAGAAAAACACCCGCATTAAAATCTGTCCGCATTATTTTTGCAAAGGCATTATCCGTGCTTAGTCCAATACCGACATAGGCTATATCTGATGATAATTTATTTACAACCGTTGCTAAATGAAACAGTTCCGCATTTTCCTTCCTTAAAATAGTGAGGGCATTTTCTGCTACCAGCTTTTTCATTGCAGGTATATCTTTATTTAGTTCTGCTGTAATGTTGATGGTATTAATGGGTGTAAAATGGCTTAGTCCATATTTATATTTTACCATCAAAACTCTTTTGCAATGCAATTCAATATCCTGCCAGCTTAATTTTTTATTTTGAATAGCAGCCTTAATTTTTTCAATACTCAAAGCTACATCGCCGGGCAAACATAACATATCATTACCCGCAATTAAAGATTGTGCGGAGGCTTCTCCGTTAGGAAAAAACTTTTTTACCCCTTGCATTTCCAGCGCATCGGTAAAGGTTAAGCCCTTATAACCTAAATCGTTTCGCATCAGTTTTTTAACAGCATTGGGCGAAATGGAGGTTGCCCTATTTTTTGTGCTGTCAATAGCAGGGATAAATAAATGCGCCATCATAACGCTGCCGATGCCTGCCTTAAATATTTCCCGAAATGGGTACAATTCCAAAGAATCCAATTGATTCATCGATTTATTTATTACCGGTAAATCCAGGTGCGAATCCACGGATACATCGCCATGGCCCGGAAAATGTTTTGCGCAGGCCATTACACCTGCATCCTGCATACCTTTCATATATTGTATGCCGTACAAGGCTACCTTATATTTATCTTCCCCAAAACTACGGTCGTTAATTACAGGGTTATCGGGGTTATTATTGATATCTACAACGGGCGCATAATTAACATTAATACCCAAACGTTTGCATTGTTCACCTACAATTGTACCATACTTATAAACAATGGAAGCATCTTGCATGGCACCCAACATCATTTGGTGCGGCAGGGCAGCAACACTATCAAACAAGCGCATCCCTACACCCCATTCTGCATCTATACAAGTTATTAAAGGCGTTTTTGCAAGACTTTGTAAATTGTTAATGATGGTAGCCAATTTTACAGGATCGCCCTGAAAAGGACAAATACCGCCGACATTATATTTTTTTATTGCTTCGGCTACTTCTTTATCATAATAGATCGGTTTTTTAGCCTTGTTATCGTAAGCAGATAAACGCAGAATCATTAATTGACCGATCTGTTCCTCCTGCGAAAGAGTTTTAAATACGCTATCCGCCCATGCCTGCGCCTGTGGAGATACCTCTAAATTATCTTGTGCCTTAACATCAATTAAACAAATATGTAACAGGATAATTAAAAAATAAGATCGCTTCATTGGTTGAAATATTTGTACCACAAATTAAGTTGATTTATATGGAGATTTGCAGCTCAATTTATTTTTGCCGTTTAGGCGTTAAAGCGTTTTTAAAATGGATTGTCTGCGCTTATGCAGGATGTATTTTTATTTTATAAGAACCTACCTTTAAAAAGCACAACCGTTTTTTTGTTGATAAATTTAAGGACAGGTGAATAATAATAAAAATATTTTAACTTTATGCTATGTCAATTGCAGAAAGATACCGTCCACATTACACTTACGAAGACTACTGCCAATGGGAAGGTAAGTGGGAATTGATTGAAGGAATGCCATATGCGATGAGCCCGGCACCTATACCGGCACACCAGGGAGTAAGCGTAATGCTTAGTTTTGAATTTGTTAAGGCCTTAAAAAAATGTAAAAACTGCAGGGCTTTTCAACCTTTAGATTGGAAAATTAGCGAGGATACTATTGTTCAACCTGATTTATTGATTGTTTGCAAAAAGATAGAGAAGAAATTTTTAGATTTCCCCCCCGCTTTAGTATTGGAAATTTTATCTCCTTCCACCGCATCAAAAGACAGGGGGGAAAAAATGGAACTGTATCAATCGCAACAGGTACAATATTACCTTATTATTGATCCACAGTTTAAAAAGATAGAAATTTACCAATTCACCGACAAGGCTTACGAACTTGTTAGTATCAACCCTGCTAATTTCTTATTTAATTTCGATGATCAATGCAATGTGGATGTAAATTTCCTGGAGATTTGGGACTGATAAACGTTTAAGGAATTTTTTTTATTTTGCCGTTTAGGCGTTAAGGCGTTTTTAGTTTTTTTTACTTAAACCCAAAATTTGCAGTAGGCTTATCCCGTAAGACTTAATGGCAGTTTCGTATTTTCAATGAAGGAGAAAAGACTATCGTACCATTGCCTTCTTTTTA
>JAYTHI010000163.1:0-4998 GCA_043732685.1 Ferruginibacter sp.
AGCTTGCGTTTAATGAAAGAATAAATTAATTTAAATAAGCCTTAGGTTTACCAAACGAAAGGGACCGGTCATACTCAAAAAGCTTGTTGAGGAAGCTGATGGGAAAAAGTAAAATTACCTGCAGCTTAACGCCTAAATATTTTTAAAATCTTTGAATTATTTATTGAACAATGTGAAGCAGTAAAATAAATGCATCGCATATTATAATTTAACACGTAATATCAGCGGGCTTCAGCGAAAGAGCACTGCGTCATTAATATTATTTAATCCAGGATACTTTCAGTTGTACAACTGAGTGTTGGCGTTCTCTTTTGGAAGACCAATAAAAAGTGAAATAACTATTTTTCTAAAACTTCTTTTAGTTTTAAAAGTTCTTCATCAAGTACTTTCATTCCCATTTCAAAGGCTTCGTCAGGCATTTGAAATGGCTTGGTAAAAGTTATCATAAAATGTGAACCCAAATTTCCTGCAACAACTCTGCAGAGAACTTTCCAATGTCCTTCGCCCGGGTCAATAAAATCATGGTCTAAAATTCCTGTTGTTTTATCCGAGTTCATCTTAACGCTTGAAATTCCACCTGGTCCGTCCATAAGCCAAAATCCATTGTCGCCTTGTCGTACACTTTTAACATTATGAATGGCCCAATCTGCCCATTTTGAAAGATCGTTTACATAATCCCAAGCCTTGTCTGGGCTTACTTTAATATTGATTGTCTTTGTTATTGTATTTGTCATACTATTATTCATTTTAGAATTTGAGTGTACAAAAGTAAGCACCCGACCAACACCCTCCTTGTTAATTGAAAAATAGTGATTTTATATTCGAGTACCATTACGTTTTGAAGAAATTTAAATACTGCGCAGAACTTCTCGCCGGCTGTTCAGCACGTAATAAAGCGAATATCCTGCGTAAGCAGATGCATTATTTTATCCTGCGTATTTTGTAACGGCCCGGGATAGAATGACAATAACTTACAAAACTTATATTGAGCTTTAAAGAACCTTATATTCAATAACCGGAGGATACACTTATTTTGGACGAGTCCACGACTTGAGCTAAGGGCTGGAGCTATAAAATTTACGCCGGGACTCGGCTGGGAAATTTTAAGTTCGAAGAAGGGAGTTTGTAGTTTTGGAGACTCGGGTGATAAGGAAATTCTGTTAAATAAGTTTTGCGGGTACTGTCACTATAATTTTTTAGTATTAATAGCCGCACCATTTTTTTAAGCCCAGGCTTATTTATTGCATTAACCTGTTGAATAACCGCCTTGCCAAGGGCTGATTTTTGACTTATGCCAAACTGATCTCTGTTAGCTACATCGTCGGGCAAATACTAACTTTTTAGTGTTTTACTCCACCTCGAACCGGGTAGCTTTCTAAATCTTTTAATTAATTCTTTACTGTACTCAAATTGTACCATCAAAATATTTTTTTGATGATGCAGTAAAGGGGTTGTAATTACAGGAGTGGCCATTCAGTAGGGTTTAGATATTTTTCAATTTACTGCACTTATAAAATAAATAAAACGAATGGTAAAATAATATTGTAACATTCATCAATTGGCTGGCACAACAATTTCATCATGTAATATCAGCCATAATTATTTATTGTTAGCACTTCCGCATATTAGTAATCAAGGCTAAAACAAAATTTAAAATCATTTCTAATAAACTTTATTGGGTTATCGCTTGTATATTTAGTTATTACAATTTATTTTTGTTCCTAATTAATCCAATATAATATAAATGAAAAACCAAATACTGGGTAAGTGTGTAATTATTTTATGCTTGGCGATGATCCTATTTTCATCTTGTAAAAAAGATTTTGAAAAAATTATTAGCAGTCCAATTAATGATACCATTAGCTTAAAGAATGATTCTATAGTAGTGGATCAATTTATTAAATACACCATTCTGCAAGGCCAGCACTACTGCGATAAAAGTGTTTATGCTGCAACCAAATATCAACAACTATCTTTTAAAGTTAAATTTGATAGTTCGGCCATCTACCAAAATGTACAGCCAATAAATCAGGAAGACATCAATAAACTATTTGGCTTTAGTGATAATAACGCGTTTCACCAGGTTTATAGCGCAAGGTTTGGATGGAGATGGAGCAATAATGCATTGCGCCTTTTTGCTTACGTCTACAATAATGGAGTAAGAATTAATAAAGAGTTAGGCACAGTTGTTATAGGTGCCGAAATTAATTGCGCTATAAAAGTAACTTCCTCCAATTATATTTTTATTTTAAATGGTACAGAAACTTTAATGCCACGGGAAAGTACTACAGTTACCGCAGATGGCTACAAACTATATCCTTATTTTGGCGGAGATGAAACTGCCCCGCATACTATCTCAATATGGATAAATGAGTTGAAGTAAATAAATGTAATTATTGATTAAGCAGTATTAACTTTAAATGATGGATCAAACTCCAATCTATAAAACCTGCATATGTAAATTTATAAACGTACAATAGAAAGATTCGCTTTTTATAAAATTGGGTATTAATAGCCAACAATATTTACATACATTTTACGTAATTAACATGGCAGCCCTTCTTTATTATAGGCTGCATTTATTAACTGCTATTTCCATAAATTAATTCGATGCAGTAGAATATTCACTTAAAAAAACGCTTTGTGTCAACATAAGCCGCAGGACTCGCCGCTGGGTAATGTAGCTTTCAGCCTTATTATTTTTTCAATACCCCACATTATTCGTTGATAAAAAATAAGTAATCGGACAAATAAAATCATGTGCAATCGAAGAGGATTTTTACTGCAAGCGGCGAGTCCTGCGGCTTAGGATAAAGGCTAAAGCCAAAAATTCATGCAGCCACTTCGCCTGAGAATTTTTAAGTTCGAAGAGGGGGAGATTGTAATTTTAGAGACTCGGATGATAAGGAAATTAATATAGTGCAGGTAGTAAAATTTTTGAATATAATTTTATAATTGGTTCGTCAGGGTTGGAAATTTAAGAATGTTTCGAGGAGACACGAACCATGGCAACAGAATGTTTCGTGGAGACACGAACCATGGCAACAGCCAAACCGATGTTAGCGGTTCGACTTTTTATTCATTGTTTAGTTCACTTTCCACAATCTGTTTTTCGGATTTTCTGTCAGATTTTCTCAGTTCAGATTTTGCTTTTTGGTGATAATTATTTTTATCGCTAAAAAAATGCATACTTGCCCAAGCTAAACCAGAACCTTGTCTTATCATAACTCCATTCCAAACACAGTCATCATAAGGACAATTATGCTTTGAGTAAGTTCCGAAATTTCTGTGTTTTATTCTCTTTTCGGCTAATATTTTTTGTTGATTTACTTTAATATCTTTCCAGATTTTCTCTTCGTCACCTTTAGTAAATTCTTGTCCTAATGTCGAAACTTCCACAAATGTTTTTGGATCTTTAAGTTGCAAAAAATCAAATGTCTTTTTAAAAGTATTGTTTGCATATTCACGAACTTCAATTTTTTCTTCAATATTCAATTTTTCATTTTCTACGATTGAACGATAAAGTCCAAGTGTATTAAAGTCTTCATATTTTTTGTAATTGTCAATGAAGAAGAAATATTCTTTTAAAGTCAGTTCATTAAATTTTTTTCCTATTTTCATTTGTTAATTTTTCTCTTGTTTCGTTTTTGTGTCTGTCGTTTTAAGCTGCACCGCTAACGTTTTGGCGCTTGGCGAAGAAGCGGATTTCGAAGCACTAAACTGTCTGCCAGCAAAGAACTTGATACGAAGCACAAAACTTCATTTAAGCACTGAACCCGCCTTTTTGCCAAACGCCTGTTAGCGGTTCGGCTTTCTTTTCTGCCGTCTGTGTTAAGCTAAATGTTCATTGTCTTTACTGAATTGTCGCAATGTAATTTTCAATTTCTTCACTTTCTTTAAAAGCGGTTGTTGGGTTGTTGAAAGGTGGTCTGTCAGAATTTTGTGGACTTAAAATCCCACCGTTTTCAACTTCGTCCCCATAATTTTCAGTTGTTCTAAATTTCTTTTTTCCCCTAAAATTCAAAATGACAGCTTGAACACCTGGAATGATACCAATTTGAAGTCCGGTTTCTTCACTTTCAAAAAAGTCGTTTTGGTTAAGTCGCATACGCACAGTCTTGCCTTTTAATAAACTTTCAGGACAGTATCCGTTCCACATATTTGAAATTTTCGTTTCAGTCATTTTTGTTGTTTTTAAGTTATTGCCGAAAGTAAAAAGAAATAGTTCAATGTTTTCTCCTTGTGTTTCAAGGTCAATGGCTAGCTGTCTTGTAAGCTGCAAAAAATCAAGATACTTTTTCTCAGCATTGTCATATCGTATTTTGTCTAGTTGTTGAAAGTTTGAATATGTCTTACTTGCAAAAACATCAATAAGTCGCTGGTCAAGTATTAGGCAAGGATTGCTGTTAAATGAAATTTTGAAAAAGTAAAGTAGTTTGCTGTAAGTTGATAGTCCAAGTCCTGCAAAATTCTTAAAAGTTAAAGTCAGATTGTTAAAGTCTGTGGTTGAGGGGTTTGTTTTATCTCTTAAAGTCCGCATCAGGTTTTCAATGGTGTCAATGTGTTTGAGAATATTTACAAAATGATTTCCACGCATTCCTGCTGTGTAGCCCCAATAAATTGTCTTGATAATTGCTTCTCTTGGCTCGTTTGTTTCAAAAATGTCTTGGCGGCTTATTGTCAAAGTTTTGTTGTCGCCAAACAACTTATCATTGAGAATTTTCAACCACAGAATTTCACTTTCGGCTTTTGTCCAAGTCGTTCGCTTTGTCGTAAAACATTGTTGTCTTACAGGCAGGTTTGAAATCAGTATTTTGTAAATCTCAATGTTCATTGGTGTCGTCTTTTAAGCTGACGCGCTCATTTGCGCATGTTTATCAATTTAAATATTAGTAATCATATACTTATAAAAATAATACGCAAAAACGATAAAAGTTATAATATGTAAATACAAATAAAATATTAGCAATATAATATTAAATATATATTTATTTTAAT
>JAYTHI010000164.1:0-4962 GCA_043732685.1 Ferruginibacter sp.
CTACTTAAAATTATCAGGCAAACCTTAAAATCTTTAAAGATCGCATGCACAATCCATCAATTTTAAAAATTACTTACACCATATAAAATTCCCAGGAAATACGACCCGGATCTTTAAAGGCAACATAAGATTTTTGAGAAACCGGATCTGTTTTTATACCTGTATTTTCAATCCCTGATTCAGTTAATTCTTTAGTTACACGCTGTAATTCTTCTTCAGTTTCGCAAGCTAAGGCTATATGATCTAACCCAACATTAAATGGAGTAAATACGCCTCCATTTTCATGAGTAGGCATTGCTTTTTTAAAACCAATAAAAATATTACCAGCCATAAATCCAAGAATTTCTTCGCTATCTAAAGCCACCGGACAACCAAGAATTTCATGATAAAACTTTTTAGTGGCTTTAAAATCAGTACTGCGTAAAGCTATATGGTGTAAGCCCTGCGTTTTTGGGTAAATTGGCATAGTTTAAAATTTGTGTGAATTTTAAACACATTTAGTATAATAAAGTTTATTTTTTATACCGTCCTTTTACGCCAAATAACCATAGTAGGGCTAATTAGTCCAGCTGGTTTACAATACAGGCCTCTCTTATTTAAAACAGGATATTTATGTTAAAATATTAAACTAAATATAAAATCCTGCAAGTATTTAAAGCAGAAAAAATTGAAATGAAATCAGGCGACTGCTTTTAAAAAATCCTTTTATTTAGCCTGCAAATCAATGCGATTAATAAAATTCCGAAAACTAAACTTTGGTTAATTTAAAATATATTTAATTTTCTATTACATTATATAATTAAATAATATGTAAAGACCTGCTAAAAATTTTATTTAATTTATTTTTATCCCGTCCTGTTGTTTGTCAAACTCTAAAATATTTGCCTTACTTTTGCAATTCTTTAAAAATCGCATGACAAAACCCATGCACAAACTTTTACAATTATGAAAAAAGATTTGCATCCCAAAAATTATCGTTTTGTTGTTTTCAAAGACATGAGTAACAACACTACTTTTTTAAGTCGTTCAACTGCCAATTCTAACGAAACTATTAAATTCGAAGATGGTAAAGATTATCCTGTTATTAAGTTAGAGATATCTAATACATCCCATCCGTTTTATACCGGTAAAAATGTATTGGTTGATACTGCAGGTCGTATTGATAAATTTAAAAAGCGTTACGAGAAGAAAGCAAACTAGTTTTTCTACTACTGCTTTTTTAGCAAAAATAATTACTACTCCTCACGATTTTCGTGGGGATTTTTATTTTATGCCATCAAACATGTTTCTTTTACCATTTTGCTTTGTAATTTAGCTGCAATGAAAATTATTCTGGATGATACATTGATTAGGGAAGATCTTTATCCTTTTACCGCCACAAGGCATGTTGCAGATATAAGGATTGGTATTTTAACCATACGCGAAAAATGGACTTTATTGGAAGAAAATAATTTCATTTTTGAAAATGAAGATTCCATAATTATTCCTGCAAATATTATCCCCACCATTCAAAATGTACACAGCATTTTTGCAGCTATCTCCTCCAATAAGTTAGTAAATAACGGGCCAAACATTGAACAGCTGTTACAACCCTGGCATATCTTTCAGCTTAATGATTGGGCCCTCCGTAAAGATTTTGATTTAATTACAGGTGGTAGAATATCTCAACCCGTTCCAATTTCCAATAGTGTAATTGCTGCACAACAAATTTTTATTGAAGAAGGAGCTTCGGTGGAGCATTGTATAATCAATGCCTCAACTGGTCCGGTATACATAGGCAAAAATGCAACCATTATGGAAGGTTGTATCATCAGAGGTCCATTTGCTATCTGCGAAAATGCTACTTTAAAAATGGGAACAAAAGTATATGGAGCCACTACAATCGGACCTAACTGTGTGGCGGGTGGCGAAATTAAAAACAGTATTCTTTTTGCCAACAGCAATAAAGCCCATGATGGATATCTGGGCGACAGTGTTATAGGGGAGTGGTGTAATTTAGGTGCCGGAACTTCCAATTCCAATATTAAAAACACTGCCGCCAATGTTAAAGTATGGTATAATAAAAGTAAAAACTACGAAGATGCAGGCTTAAAATGCGGACTTTTAATGGGTGATTACAGCCGGGCTGCAATAAATACTTCCTTTAATACCGGTACAGTTGTAGGTGTTTGTTGCAATATTTTTGGAGAAGGGTTTCCACCAAAACTGGTAACAAATTTTAGCTGGGGAAATCAACGCTATTTGTTTGATAAGGTTTTGCAGGATATTGACAATTGGAAAAAACTAAAGGGCCTGCGAATAACCCCGGAAGAAATAATTATTTTAAAAGACCTTTACAATTATAAAACAACTTAAAAATGAGAAAACAAATAGCAGCCGCTAACTGGAAAATGAATTTAACCCTGCAACAAGGCGAGGTATTGGTAGCGGAATTATTAAAATCTACCACCGAATTAAAGGAGGATCAGGAAGTAGTATTTGCGGTACCTTATCCTTACCTCACCAGTGTGAAAACTAGTATTGGTGGAAATAAAAATGTTTTTGTGGCAGCGCAAAATTGTTACAATAAAGTGTCGGGCGCCTACACAGGAGAAGTTAGTGCTGAAATATTGAAAAGTATCGGTACAAATTATGTTATAATAGGACACAGTGAACGTAGAGAATATTTTGGTGAAAGCAATGCGATGCTGGCTGAAAAAATAAATTTATGTCTCGAATATCAATTAAAACCTATTTTTTGTTGCGGTGAAGCACTCGAAATAAGAGAGGCTGGTACCCAAAATAAACATGTAGAAACCCAAATTATGGAAAGTCTGTTCCACTTATCAGCCGAGCAAATTTCCCGTTTTGTTATTGCATACGAGCCAATATGGGCAATAGGTACAGGCAAAACAGCCACTAGCGCCCAGGCACAGGAAATACATGCTTTTATTAGAGGGGTATTGGCCGCGAAATACGGACAGGAAATTGCTGACACCATCTCAATTTTATATGGAGGAAGTGTTAAGGCAAATAATGCGACTGAGATTTTTGGTCAACCGGATGTTGATGGTGGACTTGTAGGAGGAGCATCTTTAATGGCTACAGAATTTGCAGCCATTATAAAGAGCCTGAAATAAGTTGTAAAAATAGATGAACTTATAAAATTACATAAGGTCTAAAGCCATAACTAAAAAAGTAAAATTAAAAGGTAATACTAAACTGGCATAACCGCCTGCAAAAATGTATGTTACAGCAAGTGCTACCATCGATAATATGAATAAGATCCAATAAAGTGCAGTTGATTTTTTAGTAGTATCCATTGTTAAATATTTTTGGCAAAATTAAGGTAAAACCTACATATTTGTTTTACCTTAATTTTGCTTTTTTTATAAAATTATTCCTAATTATTAAATCTACCCCTCCGCTGCTCATTTTTTACAAAAATTAATCTTCCAAATTAAATTAAACATTTGGTAAATAGTTTAGGGTTATTATTTTACTGCCTGTAACCTTAAATCCTTTCCTCATTTTATACAGCGAAAATTAATTCCGATGACCCTATACTCTAAAAAAAAATTCCTTAAAATAATACCGACCGGTATATTTTAAAGAATTTTCGTATTTAAAATAGTTAATATAAGGTTTTTAATTTTCTGCTTTTTACGCAATTGTTATCCAAATATTAAACCTTGGTGCTTTAATTTAACTTTCATTAATATCAATATCCGCTTACTGTTTTTATCAACTACAACACCATTACTGCGGATTACTGCTACCGTTTGGAGGAGTACTATTTTTTGGTTTATTAGCATAGCCTTTTGGGGGCTTCTTTTTACTGCCTGTACTATCAGTTTTAGTTGCATCCGGAGTTATCGGAGTGGCATTCATACCTGCTTTTGCACTGGCAGTATCAAGCGTATTGTTACTTCCATTATTGCCATAGGTACTGTTGGTTCCATTTTTTCCCTCGGTACTATTTGCTTTATTGGTAGTGTCGGTTGTCTGTGCATTAATAGTAGTGCTTAGTGCAAAAAGTAATGCAAAACCTGCGATTTGTTTTTTCATGTTAATTAATTTTCTCGGTAAATGATTAATTGTTTTGTACAATCTAGACAAACATTGTGCCATTGCAAGCTTAATCAATGTTGAATAGGTCTATGTTTTTTGTACAAAATGCTTTACTATTGCCACTATTGTTTACAATACTTTGACGTTAAGACCATTAACTAAGTAGAAAAATAAATTCAATAATCAATGTTAAAATAAACCATAAAATGATTTAAAAAACTAGCCTTATTTTAGTAAAACGTAATTCACTTTATTGGATTAGGTAGATAATTCGCAAAAGCAGTATAGCCTGAGCTGTATAACTTTTAGATACTATAAAAGAGTACTTCAAGCGTTCTACTTCGCAGACTTATTTGTGCTCAGTTTTTATATTATATCAAGGCAAATTATATATTTTCAATAAATGACGACAGTCGCAGATTGCCCTTAAAAACACCGGTAATTGCATAAGCCGCCTCATTGGGTTCGGTCCGCCTTGGGGCGGATTCAATAAAAAATGCGCAGCTTATTTTTTTGAAAGAAGCCAATTGGCGGCGTTGCAGTTACGCAGCCCGGCTGTGTAGGCGAAGGGTATGCAGCGAAAAACTGGTGCTGCATTCAAAGAATACGACTTATAAATTATAAGGCTTAAGAAATAGTCGGGTTTTTTAATGTTACCGAAGGTTACTTAATGACAGGTATGTTTTTTAAAGCGCTACATTTAAAAAGATAAAAAACAGCTTAAAATAGCAGGTTTGCAAATGATCTGCCTAATACTATAATTTTATTTGCCGTAATGTGCTTGCAAGGTTGCACCAAATATTACCAATACTTTTATGAAGCGCCGCATTGGTTTTGTCTGCTGCGATGGATTACATAATATGCCCAGTGTATTTTTTTGAAACCAATGGGCGGCCTTGCAGTTACAATAAT
>JAYTHI010000165.1:0-4932 GCA_043732685.1 Ferruginibacter sp.
AGCCACTTGTAATTTTTTTGATTAAGTGTATAACCCTGGTAAGGTCCGGTTTGGTATCCGAATTTATTTTTCAGGATATTACTTACGTCATTTAAATCAGATGCCAATACCCTTGAAGTATTTGAATTGCCAACATTGCTGCTATTTTGTGCCACATAACTACTGGCAGCATCCTGCCGCTGTTCGGTTTCAAAACTTACAAAATAGTACAGCTTATTTTTCTTGAAAGCGCCGCCTAAGGTAAAGCCTGCCTGTAATTGACTAAGATCGGATATGGCTTGTTTTGTGCCATCTACTGTTTTACCGGTAAGGCCTTTATTTCTATAAAATGCATACACTGTTCCACTGGTTTTATTGGTACCGGATTTGGTAACCGTGTTAACGCCGGCACCCGTAAAGCCCGCCTGGCTTACATCGTAAGGTGCTATATTTACTTGTATCTGATCAATAGCATCTAAAGAAACTGGTTGTGCACCTGTTTGACCGCCCGGCGTTGGCGCATCTAATCCAAATGGATTATTGAATACCGCTCCATCCAAAGAAAAATTATTGTATTGTCCGTTTCTTCCTGCAAAAGAAATTCCGTTATAAGTTGCCGATGCGGAAGGCGTTAAACGCAGATAATCATCTGCAGAACGCGAAATGGTAGGCAAGGCCCTTAATAATTTATTGCTGATATTGGTTGAAGCTCCGGTACGGCTATCGTCAAATATTTTAGAAGTTGCACTAATGGTAACACCACTTAATTGCCTGGTACTTTCTGTTAAAGAAAAAACAAGTGTATTATTTAATCCCAGGTCTAAATAAATATTTTCTAAAGTTGCCGGACTAAACCCAATTGAAGTTACGGTAACATGGTAAGGGCCGCCTACCCGAAGGTTTGGAACAGTAAACCGACCATCTGAAAGTGTTGCTACCGTTTGTCTGATACCGGCATCCGGAAATTCTACTACAACAGTGGCATTGATTACGGGTGCTGCAGCTGCATTTTTTACAATACCTGCAATGGTTGCCGTGGTAACCTGTGCAGTAATAAAAAGGTTTCCTGAAAGCAGTAAACCTAAGAATAAATATCTTTTAAACAGTTTTTTAAAACGCATAATATATAGTTTTGGTGTGCAAACTTACCCGACTAATTTCATTATTTATGAAAATATTATTAAAAATTTAACATTTTTATATAAATTATTCATAAAAAACGGAAAACAGTTCAAAAGATTAAACTATATATAATTATATTATAATACCCAATGGTAAAATATTGATTTATAAAAGATTAGAATTTATAAAATAGTTTTTGCATAAATATTTCGGATAGCCTTTTGGGAATTTCACCTGGTATAAGATACTTATTTTGTGCAACTAAACATGCTAATTTATTAAACACATTTATTTTGCAAAAAAATTATTTGGCTTAGGCAGATAATGTGCAAAAGCAGTATAGCCTAAGCTGTATAACTTTTAGATAATAGTGTACTTCAGGCATTTTGATTCGCAGACTTATCTGTGCTTAGTTTTTTTATTTTATCCATGCAAATTATACATTTGCAATAAATGATGCCCTTCGCAGACTGCCTTTAAAAACACCAGTAATTACATAAGATGCCTCATTGGGTTTGGTCCGCCATGGGCGGGATTCAATAAAAAATGCGCAGCTTATTTTTTTAAAAGAAGCCAATGTGTCGGCGTTGCAGTTACGCAGCCCGCCGGCTGTGGAGGCGAAGGGTATGCAGCGAAAAACTGGTGCTGAATTCAAAAAATACGACTTACAAATTATACCGCTTAAGCAATAGTCGCGTTTTTTAATATTAACCCAGGTTACTGAATGACAGGTATGTATTTTAAAGCGCTACATTTAAAAAGGTAAAACAGCTTAAAATAGCAGGTTTATGAGTGACTAACCTAATCCTAACATTTTATACTAATATTCGTAATAGGTAATTAAACGCATAGCAATTAAAATCCGGTACTGGCGCAGATTAGATTTAAACCTGAAAGCTTTTAATTATTACAAAAAATTTATTAAATTTCAGACCTTCTTCAATATCGTTTTGGTAAAATATGAAAAAGTGTTTCGCAGGAAAGTAGACAAGGGTTTTTTAAAAATTATTTTAAATTTGGCAAAAATTAATTTTCAACCATTTAAATTAAACAGGCAATAATTGAATAAGATAACAATGTTCTTAACGTAATTACATTAAAACCTACTTCGTAAAACGATTTGCATTTTTTATTTGTTTTCCTGTTCAAAAAGAGAAGAGAACGAAAGTAGGGACTGCCATTAATAAATCAGGACAAACTACCTATCCAATCCGTTTACTAAGAAAACGGTATTATAAATTTAAAAGGCCTTGCCAACCTATTTATGAAATTTTAATTAAAACCAATTTTTCTAAAAACATTGTAAAAGGAGTAACCCAATTTAGCTACAATATTTACTTAAATCATTTGATAATAAGCAAGTTGCATATTGTTGATTAAACTAACATCAAACGTTTGCGAAACATAAAGCATATTGTTAATAATTATTATAATTATCTTTCTACATATAACATCAAACGATTGACTTAATGACCATTTCAAAACCATCGCTATCTTTTCAGCAGATCATAAATATGAATGTTGGCTTTTTTGGCATTCAATATAGTTTTGCATTGCAACAAAATGCAGTAAATCCTATTTATAAATTTTTAGGTGCCGAAAATGGGGATCTTCCCTTACTTCAAATTGCAGGACCAATTACCGGCCTTTTAATTCAACCAATAATAGGGGCTTTAAGTGACCGTACCTGGCATCCGCGCTGGGGCAGGCGAAAACCGTTCTTTTTAATTGGCGCATTGTTATGCAGTATTTGTTTATTTCTGTTTCCCTTTAGTAAAACACTTTGGATGGCAGTTGGATTGCTTTGGATATTGGATGCAGCCAACAATACCGCCATGGAACCCTATCGGGCCTTTGTAGCAGATAAACTTTCGCCCCGCCAGCAACCTACCGGCTTTTTAGCGCAAAGTTTCTTTACCGGCTTCGGTCAAACCCTTGGTACCGTTTCTCTATTTGTATTTCAATTAATACCCTTTTTTAACCAGGAAAATAATAGCCATATCCCTTACTGGGTTTTTGCCTCCTTTTTTCTGGGTGCTTTTTGTAGTATTACCAGTGTTTGGTGGAGCACAAAAACTACCCCCGAAATTCCGCCTACACCCGCTGAACTGGTACTTTTAAGAAGTAGAAAACATACCTTTTTTAGTCCCTTTGTTGAAATTTTTAATGCCGTAAAAGAAATGCCTCCAAATATGTGGCGCTTGTTTGTGGTATACCTGTTTCAATGGTTCGCATTAAAATGCTATTGGGACTATAAGGACCTTACCATTGCTAAAACTGTTTTTAAAACAGCCAATACCAATGCAGCTAATCAATTGTATAAAGATGCCGTTGGCTGGGGTGCATTGGTAAGCGGGTGGACAAATATCATCACTTTTTTATCGGCCTTTGTACTGGTATGGTTTGCTAAAAAAATAGGTGCCAGACTTGTACACAGCGTTTGCCTTTTATTGGCTGCAGCAGCCCTATTTATCTTTCCGCATATTGAAAATAAATACTTATTATTTGCCCCCTTAATAGGTTTTGGTATTGCCTGGGCCAGTATGATGGGTGTACCCTATCTGTTAATTGTAAACGATATACCAAAATCGCGGTATGGTGTTTACATGGGTATAATCAACATGATGATCGTACTTCCTATGCTGATTTATTCTTTAAGTTTTGGCGCCATATTTAATAATTTACTTGGTAAAGACCCGGTTAATGCAATTTATTTTGCAGCCGCTTTTTTACTGATCGCCTCAGCCCTTACCCTCTTAATAAAAATCAATAAGCCATCAAATAATATAACCGAACCAATTGAAGGTATTGAGTAAGTTTGTAGCCAATTATCTCTATAGAAATATACATTATTTAAAACATTTTAATATACAAAATGAACCCCTTAACAACTAACACTTCCGTAAAACCCAGCTTAAGAATTCTGTGCATAGGCGAAGCCCTCATTGATATGATCTGTACCGATAAAGGAAAACCCTTATCGCAGGGCGATAATTTTTTAAAAAAAACCGGTGGTGCGCCTACTAATGTTGCAGCAGCAATAGCCGCGCTGGGCGGGCAGGTTACGATGTCTGCCAAAGTTGGTGATGATCCCTTTGGACACCAGCTTATTGATACCATGAAAAATTTTGGAGTTTCAACAGACTATATGCTATTGGATAAACAGCATTTTACCACCTTTGCATTTGTATCACTTATGGAAGATGGAGAACGTGATTTTGTTTTTAACCGCGGTGCAGACGGACAACTAAGCGAGGCGGATATTGATTCCATCGATCTTGCGGAATATGGCATTGTACATTTTGGATCTGCCACTGCCTTTTTACCCGGTCCCCTGCAATTGGCTTATGTAAGTTTGCTAAAAAAAGCGCAGCAGCAAAATCTTTTTATCAGCTTTGACCCAAATTACAGACAATTGCTTTTTAAGAATAACATTGCAACTTTTATTGAGCAAAGCTGGTTCTTTATGCAACATTGTAATTTTTTAAAATTGAGTGATGAAGAAGCTATGCTAATTACCAACACTACCGTATTAATGGATGCTGCACAAATATTATTAACACAAACTACGGCGCTTTTTACCATTACGCTAGGTAAAGAAGGCACCCTATTGGGCTACAAAGGTAATATCAGTATTTTACCAAGCATACCCATTACGCCTGCAGATACAACCGGTGCTGGCGATGCCTTTGTTGGCGCAGTTTTATACCAGTTAAGTCTGTTAACCACCATTACAGATTTACCGGTTGAAAATTGGGATGCCATCATCACCAATGCCAATAAAGCCGGGGCAAGAACCTGCGAATACCTGGGTGCCATGGAAGCTTTTAA
>JAYTHI010000166.1:0-14961 GCA_043732685.1 Ferruginibacter sp.
GCAGGCGTTCCCCGGTTATCAAGCCCTACCTGAAAATAACCATCAGCACTCATATCACCCTGGTATAAAAAATTTTGATGGTTACCATAAACGTCTAAAACAGTTGATGCTGCCGGTTCTCCATACACATAAAATACAACAGGATACTTTTTTGTACTGTCAAAATTAGCCGGACTACTAATCCATGCATCCAAACTAACCCCATCTTCTGTTATAATAGTGGTATACTTTACGGGGCTTTGATTATCGGTTTTGATGGTAGCAGCTATGCTGTTTAATTCATCTGTTGCTTTATGATCGGGTAAGCTTATCCATTCTTTTACAGGAATGGTTTTATAATTGCTAAAACTATGGCTGGCCCATTTGCCATTTGTACTTATGGTGTATTTATGCGTACCCTTTAATCCTGCCGGCGATACCATTACGGCCGTACTTTTTCCATCCATTTTTACTTTATACAAATACAGTTGAGTGGCATTATCAGGCGAAGCCATAAAATAAATAGCATTACCAGGCTCATCAATATATTTAATGCTTTCAATATCATATTTTCCGCTGGTTAGCAAGGTTTCCTTTTTGCCATCCCTATCTACTTTATATATATGCCTCCAACCATCTTTTTCACTTACCCATATAAATTGTTTTTTATTGTTTATCCAATCCCATCCGGTTGGGTTATCCGCATCCCAGGCAGTTTTTATATCAACCCATGCCTTATCGGTTTCAGCATAAAAACCAGTACTTCGACCAGTTTTTATGTTGCAATAAAAAAGATTACTTACCTGCTGTTTGCGGTTTAACTGCTGCGCCACCAAAGTATTGTCATCCACCCATTCCATCCTTGGCAAATAATGTTGTTGGGGATCTCCTTCAATAGCCATCCATTTTGTATCACCACCCATTGCACTTACTACACCAATTTTTACCGGCGATGGATCCTCTCCAACTTTGGGATATTCTACCGGTACCACATGCGAATAAATAGAATCTGTGGTATTAAGCATAAGGTAGTCTCTTATTTTATTGGCATCTACCTGCCAGTAAGCAATATTTTTTCCATCCGGGCTCCACCTAAAACCATCCCTGCAACCAAATTCTTCTTCATATACCCAATCAAATGTTCCATTGATCATTTTACGCGTGCCATCAAAGGTTAACTGGATAGTTTTTCCGTTCGCTACCTCTTCTGTAAATAAATTATGCCCGCTTACATACGCAACTGCTGTTGCAGCAGCATTAAATTTAGCATACATTAAAGATTGTGCAGGCCTGTCTTTTCCAATTTGTATTAAGCTGTTGGTTTTAATATCCAATAACCAATAATCACCGCGGGTATGGTAGCGCCATACTTTAGCCGTATTGGTAAAAAGTAAGAGCTTGCTGTTATCGGTGCTAAAATCAAAAGAAGCAACTGTTAAAGGTGCTAAACCTGCAGGTGTTAATTGTTGATTGGTTATTACAAGCATGCTTTGGCCGGTTTTAATATCAACTTTTGCTATTCCATCGCTTTGATTTACATAATAACTATTACCATCACCGGTAAACTGCATTTCGGTTTTAAACTGCGCACTCACCACCTGCACATAGGCAAGCAAAATAAATATGAAGGCGCCAATTCGTTTTAGTATTTGCATAGTATTTTTATAATTTATCGATAAATATAAGTATTCCTTCAATGAGTTTTTACAGACGATTAACAGATGAAAGAAATTATTTAATTTTGCACCATGGAAAAAGAAAAAATCCGCATCGATAAATATTTGTGGTCCATACGTTTGTTTAAAACCAGGAGCCAGGCGGCAGATGCCTGCGACAATGGCAAGGTAAAATTAAAGGGCGATAATGTAAAAGCATCCCGCGCCATAACCGTGGCAGATGAATACGAAGTTAAAACGGAGGGCAAACGTTGGGTAATAAAAGTTACTGCATTACTGGATCATCGGGTACAATACACCGAAGCCATTACCTATTATACAGACATTACCCCGGCAGATGAATTGGATAGAATAACCTTTACAGCAGCCACTTTTAATACCGGTAAAAGATTGAGTAAAGTAGGCCGCCCTACCAAAAAAGACAAAAGGGATATTGATGGGTTCATGGATTTTTAAGTTCTTTCTTTTTCTTAAAACGCCACAATATTTATAAATTTTACAAGCCTGCGACCGGGTAATAAAAATTTTTAGACAACCATAATTTTACGGATGAAGATTGATATAATAAGTGTAGTACCGGCTTTATTGGAAAGTCCGTTTGCACACTCTATAATGAAGCGTGCCCGCGACAAAGCTTTGCTGGAAGTAAACGTAATTAACCTGCGCGACCACACTACTTACTCCCGTGCCCAGGTAGACGATTACCAATTTGGTGGCGGTGCCGGAATGGTTATGATGATTGAGCCGCTGGTAAATGCCATTGAAAGTCTGCAAAAAGAAACCACTTATGACGAAATAATTTTTTTAACACCTGATGGTAAAACTTTTAACCAGCAAATGGCGAATGAGTTATCCCTAAAAACCAATTTAATATTAATCTGCGGACATTATAAAGGAATAGATCAACGGTTACGGGATCATTTTGTGACCAGAGAAATTTCCATTGGCGATTATGTATTGAGCGGCGGAGAATTGGCTGCGGCCGTTTTAGTTGATGCAATTGGCCGTTTATTACCGGGTGTTTTAAACGATGAGACCTCTGCCTTGACCGATTCTTTTCAGGATAACCTGTTGGCGCCACCGGTTTATACACGTCCGGTAGAGTTTAGAACATGGAAAGTTCCCGATATTTTATTAAGTGGTAACCACGCTAAGATTGAGCAGTGGCGGCAGGATGAAGCCCTTAAGCGTACCAAAGAAAGACGCCCCGACCTATTAGAAAGAGATGAAAATGAGTAGCTTAAAAATTTAATTTTCGATTTTCTTTTAAAATATTTGGCTAAAAAATCTCCACTCCTTATCTTTGCCGTCCGAAATCAAAGAGCCGCGTTGGTCAAGAGGTTAAGACGCCTCCCTTTCACGGAGGAATCACGGGTTCGAGTCCCGTACGTGGTACGAAGTAAAATTTAAAAGCCTTGATAGTGTTAACTATCAGGGCTTTTCTTATTTAAAGCAGTTTTATAATAATCCTGTTAATATAAATTAATTTTTAGTGCGTTCCCCAAGGGGCCGGGCTTTCACTCCAATCTTTTTTTTGCGGAGGCCGACAAAAAAAAGGATTTCCGTTCAATCCCTAACGCTGCAAATCAACGGGTTATATAATTGCAACAGGCTGTTAACATTAAATACCCAAAACAAGATATTCATATCAGATAACTTTCTTTAACGGTTCAAGTAAAATATCAGTCTTACAAGGCCACCCGATTCATTTATACCTATATTTTGGTATTTTTTTACTTACCAAATTGGCTTTATTTTTTTCTATTTTAACAACAGTATTTATTGTACCCCGTTCATTCTATCAAAGGCAATTTTTAATGCTTCCGGCCCAGCCTTTGCCATGGCTTCGCTAAAGCCAAAGGTTAAGGTAGTTTTACCTTCTTTTAACTGGTTAAAAATAGCTTCAATAAAATCACTTACAGGTGGCGCTGTATCATGCAGGCCCTTGCCCCCCAGGTCGGTATTGAGTGCCGGCGGTATCATTTCAATAACCTCTATATTTTTTGATTTTAATAAATTATTTGCCGATAAAGTAAAGGAATGAAAAAAGGCCTTTGTAGCAGAATATACAGGCACTTTTGCAAGGGGAACAAAGGATAAACCGGAAGTTACATTGATGATGGTTTTTAAATGTGGCAAGCCAGCAAACAACGCAGTTAAATGAACCGGCGCAATAATATTGGTCGTAATTTCTTTTTTTGCCCGCTCATAAAAATCAGCATCGGTAATATTTGTCCATTGTTGTATACCGGCATTGTTTACAAGCACATTTAAATCCGGGTGCTGTGCAGCTACCCATTCATAAAGCGCAATACGTTCGGCCTCCACAGCAATATCACAAACCCTGGTAATGACCGCAGGATATTTTTCAGCCACTTGTTGTAAGGCCCCGGCTCTTCTGCCACAAATAATAACAATATTATTTTCCTGAATAAATCTTTCGGTTAAACCGAGACCAATACCACTTGCACCGCCAGTGATTAAAATTTTATTATTAGTTACATTCATCTTTTTACCTTTTTATTAAGATGCAAAGATAGAATTGCGTTAAGCTTTACGATAATTTGTATCATTAATGGGTAGTTATATTTTTTAAAAAAATAGCAGCATTTTTATTTCCTTGGTTGGTTTGCTCATTGGTTATATAAACTTGCCGTCGTTTCCGTGGTCCGGTGCCCTCACCATAGTCGTTAACTTAAGGGGTATTCTTTATTCTTATTACAAACAATACATAATTTCTCGATGGGCGTTGCACACCGTTGATGGATGTCGTCCTTACAGGACTTTAAAATTAAAAGTCATGAAGGGACGATATCCATTAGGATAGGGACAACGCACTATTAATTTATTGAATTGCATTAAAAATACCCATATAATTGAGCGGAGACTTCAACTAAGAACATTATTAAGTTTAACCTAAAGGTAATTTGAACTTAAGGACTATAGTGTACACACCGGACCACGGAAGCTGAGAATTTTCTAATTTTGAGAATAAGACAAACCTATCAGAAAAAAAGGTGAATTCGGGAATTCGATTGAGCTATTTTCGCTTTCATTTGGATTACCACATAACGGCAAAATAATTATAAAGAAAACCTACAGTTAGCTTATAAAATTTGCACATTTTGCGATTATAACAACAAGCACTTAAGCCGGAATATATTTACGCAGATACCTGGAAAAAAGACAACCTGTAACACAGTACTTATAACTTTTTTAAATAACTACTTTTAAAATTGAGCTCAGTTGGCACTAGCCAGACTAAAATAAAATATAGACCCCTTACCTTCTTCGCTTTCAAGCCATAAATTACCATCATGTTTGGTAATAATATCCTGTACTATATGCAGGCCCAAACCTAAGCCGGGGTAGGTTTCGCGGTTCGCGCCTTTTACCCTGTAAAATTTTTCAAATATCCTGGCTTTATGTTCATTGGGTATGCCAAGACCAAAATCCTGCACAGAACAAACTACCTTGGTATTCTCTTTAATAACCTTTATAATTATGGAGGTATTTCCTTTGGAGTATTTAACAGCGTTGGAAAGTAAATTAATTAATGCCTGTGAAATTCTATCTTTATCACCAATAATTTCAACGGTTTCTGTTATCTCAACAACGATGGTATTGTTAGCCGAAATCCGCTGCATATCTTCCGTTACCTCCAGGATTATTTCGTTTAAATTCATCTTTTTCTTTTCGTAAAAAAAAATGCCTTCCTGAATTTTGGTTACATCCAATAAATCATTTATTAACACAACCATTTTGTTGATTTGAGTTTCTATTTTGTCATGTATCTTTTGCATGTCATCCGGATTTTTATGCTGCATAGCGGATAACAATTGGGTATATGCTTTCAATGATGTTACAGGTGTTTTAAGTTCGTGGCTGGCGATACTTAAGAATTCATCTTTTTGCTTCAGCAATATTTCTGTATCTTTTTTTGCCTGCAAGAGATCCAGATTGGTTTGAGATAAAATCTTATTTGCCTTCTCCAAGTCCAAAGTACGATCCTGAATAATCGTTTCTAAAATTTCAGGCGATTTTAAAGTGAGTGCCATAGGTATAACTTTAAACAAACCAACAACAGCTATCCAGGAAACAATGGCGGTAATAAATAATACGGTTGCCGATAAACGATAGACTGGCAGCCAGAACATAACTGCATCCAGTACATGGGTAAAGCCACAGGCCAATATGAAAAACAGAAATAACCAAAATATTTTTTGAAAGGGCAGTTTATTTTGTGCCTTACGAATGAGATATAATAAGATAAGTGGAATTGAAAAATAGGCAAGGGCAATTAAAACACTTGATATAATATATAACCAGCCATGAAAAGCGGTCCAATTTCCGCAATACCATCGGGCGGGCCAACCTGAAGGGCTAAATAAACGCTTAAAAAACTCCGACACTTCTTGCATGTTCAGTTTTACTATTAAATTTTAACAATCCAAATTAATTAAATGTATAATTCATAACGATAATGCTTAACTGCCCAATGACTTATATAAAAAAAAACTAATTTAAATAAAAATATGTAGCCTTTAAAATTTTGCTTAACAAAATATTAATTAATTATAATTATGCTCAACAAATAAAAAATTATAAAATATATAAAAATATATACAAAAATTAATTTTATAATTAATTAATAAACAATATATTATGAATATATACATATGTAATATAATTTATTCTTAAAAAAAAATTCTTACTTAGTAATTAAACCATTCCTACCCCAACACATTCAAAATCTATACTTAAACTTTACCGGGTACACGCTGTCCTAAAACGCAGCAACTATAATTTTAGAATATTAGCTTTTAATTTTTCTTCTACATTTTTAGTCAAATTTTATCAATAAAAAAAAACCAGTAATAACATGCTTTCTGTTCCATCATCGCCAAACAACACGGGTTAAGATTAAAAATCTTCCTATAACTTATCTCAAGCGCAACATATCCAGTCTTGTCTTATAAATAAATTCAATCCTTTTTTTAATGATATTATTATTATGTGGCTTATCCGGTGCCGGAAAAACAACCCTGGCTTATTCTGTAAAACATAAATTCGACCGGGAAAGCATTGCAGTCGCTGTTATTGATGCAGATGTATATAGAGAAAAAATCTCGGCCGACCTTGGCTTTTCTAAGGAAGACAGGTTTGAAAATATAAGAAGACTGGGCTGTGTGGCACAGCTTTTTTGGTCACAAAATATAATTCCGATTATTGCCTCTATTACACCTTATGAAATGATGCGGCAAGAAATAGCTTCCGCATATGACCAGGTGAAAGTGGTACATATTGATTGTACCCTTAGCGGACTTATAAAAAGAGATACCAAGGGTTTATACAAACGGGCATTCTTACCAGATGATGATCCACTTAAAATTAATAACTTAACCGGTATTAACGATCCCTTTGAAAAACCTGTAAAGCCTGACCTCTACATTAATACCAATATTTCCACGGTAGAAGAAAGCGCCCTGAAATTATATGGCTATATCAGGCACAGTGCTAACCTAGGTTAACAATAATAACAGTAAACAAATTATGGAAATTAGCAACACAAATATTTTGATCATTGCAGGAATGGGGAGATCAGGAACTTCGGTTATAACCCAATGGATAAATAAATGCGGCCTCCCGGTAGGAGATGAATTATTAGGACCCGCAATAGGTAATGTAGAGGGCCATTTTGAAGACATCGATTTTTTAAAAATTCATGAAGAAATATTGGTCGAAAATAATCTTTCTTCAACAGGATTAATTTCGATGGAAACCTTACTTATTAACCCGGATCAAAAAGATAAAATAAGCACCCTGATAAATAATAAAAATAGGGTGCATCAACAATGGGGATGGAAAGAACCGCGTACCTGTTTGTTTTTAAAAGTGTATAAAGAATTGATACCTGGTTGTAAATATTTAATAATTGTCAGGGATTATAAATCGGTTACAGCCTCTTTATTAAGAAGAGATTATGCATATTTAGAAAAAGAAATAAAATTAAGAGAACTCACTTTATCAGCAGCATTATCAGGCTATTTTAAAAGAAGAAGAGATAAGGCAGCCTACTACACCCTTCATTCCGAAAAATATTTAAAAGTTTGTATCGCCTATTATCAGGAAATTATTAAAGCCATCGCTGATCTATCAAAGGATAATTTTATAGTTGTTAGTCCGGATTACCTGAAAACAGCCGATAAACAAGTGTTTACCCATCTTACCAGGACCTGGAATTTTAATTTATCCTATGTAAGCTTTAATGCTATTTTTAAAGAAGTACTGCTACATAGAAAAAATAATATCACAAAATTTATCAGGGATAAGACATTATTACAACAAGCAGAACAATTGGAAAGCATCATTAAAAATTATATCATGGTTAATTAAAAAACAAAACTTCCATTATTATTTAGCTATCCCCAGCCATCAGGAACAACAATTGTAAAAAGTTTTATCCTATTTTTTTTCAATTTTTCTGTAAAGCCATGATGAAACTTGTCAGTCAAAATTACCGGCATTAATAAATTTCAGTCCAAAATTGCTTGAATAGCTTAATTTATCTTACCACATTTTTAAAATCGCGGACAAAATAAATTTTCAAACAAATTATTACCAACTGATATTTGGCAGTTTTTTTTCAAAATAAATAATTGATGCCGGTAAATAATTTGCAAATCCACACTTGGGTTGCATCATTTCAAAATTACGGAACCTTTACAAAGTGTTTTAGCTATCATTTGCCTGTTTTTTTATATATTTTTAGAGAGATTAAGCCGTCAGGCTGATTTTAGGATTAATTGAAATAATTTAATGAAATAATTCAATATATCAACTTACTGCAGGTAGGGTTTTTATCCAATTAAACGTTTGCAATTTGTGCCTCCGGTTTATGTTAACTTTTTCCTTCTTTAAAAATCTTAAATAATTAATTATCCACAAGCATAAAAAGTTGATTTACAAACAATTTCAACTGATTTATTAAATGTTCTCCATATAAAAACGATGAAAATATAAAAATTACGCGCTAATAAATTTATAATAATTACTTTATATATTATAATTATATAATATATATAAAGGATTTTAAAAGTCCAATATAACAGTATTCGTTGCCAAAATTGTCAAAATCATAACAATTTGTTATTATTAAGATGCGGCTGAACTAAAATTTTCCTTTCACTTTTGCAAAAAAATTAACAGCAAATTATGAGAGGAAAATTTAACCTGCTAACGGCAATATTTTTATTGTTTGTATCACTAGCAAAAGCCCAGGAAACTACTTCCGAAATTCAAGGAACAGTATTAGACGGTTCAACTCCGATAATAAATGCAACAATTATTGCAGTGCATGTACCAACCGGCACTAAATACAGTACTACCAGCCGTAAAGATGGCAGGTATAATTTACCCAATTTACGCATTGGCGGGCCTTATACTATTACTACAAGTTCCGTTGGTTTTAAATCAACTGTGCAGGAAAACATTAATTTATTACTTGGTCAGGAATTTAAGGCTGATTTTAAACTAACACAATCCGCTACCAACCTTAGCGAGATTGTAATTGCCAGCAACAGGCAGGATAAAACCTTCAATAGTAACCGTACGGGAAGTCAGGAAACCATCAGCCGTACCTTAATTGAAAGATTACCTACCATTAGCAGGTCGTTTCAGGATTTTACAAAATTAACCCCCTCAGCAAACGGTTTAAATTTTGGTGGAGTAAACGCTTCTTACAATAACATTACTGTTGATGGAGCTAACTTTAATAACAGTTTTGGATTGGCATCAACCCTTGGCGGCCAAACAAACGCTCAACCAATTAGTGTAGATGCTATTGAACAAATTCAGGTAAACCTATCTCCTTATGATGTTAAGCAAGGTAATTTTACAGGTGCAAGCATAAACGCGGTAACAAGGAGTGGTACCAACCAATTTAAAGGATCATTTTATAATATTTTAAGAAATAATAGTCTTGCCGGTTATAATGTAAATACAGTTACCATCGCTAAACCTATTTTCGATTACAACCAATTTGGTGGTACCATCGGCGGACCAATTATTAAAAACAAATTATTTTTCTTTGCAAGTTATGAGCAGGAAAAAATCAGCACACCCGCCACAGATTTTAAAGCGGCACAGGCAGGACAAGTTCCGGGTGGTGTTATATCGCAGGCAACTGCAAGCGATTTAAACACTTTAAAAGCTTTTTTACTCAATACATTTCAATACGACCCCGGCACTTACCAAGGCTACAATAACCGTACAGAAAGTAAAAAGGCTACCGTTAGAGTTGATTTAAACATCAATAAAAACAACACCTTTACCCTTAAATACAATTACCTGCAATCGCTTAGAAATGCACCGACAAGTAATAGCGGTGCTTTTGGCAGCAGGCAGGCAGGTACAACCGGACTACCTTTCAGCGGTGGAGGCTATACCATCAATAATAATTTTAATATTTTTATTGCTGAGCTAAATACCCGCATCAGTAATAAATCTTCCAATAAGTTGCAGGTTGGTTATTCTTCCTTCAGAGATTACAGATCTAGTTTGAGTAGTGGAAAGGCATTTCCATTAGTTGATATTTTAAATGCAGCTCAAAATAACACCTACACCTCTTTTGGCTACGAACCATTTACCTACAACAACAAGTTAAGTACCGATATTTTTCAGTTTTCTGATTTTTATACCTTGTACAAAGGAGATCATGAAATAACTGCCGGTACTCAATTATACTACAAAAAATATGTAAACGGATTTGCACCAAATTACGAAGGCGCATACCGTTTTAATAGCTTACAAAACTTTTATGATGCAGTAAACAACCCATCGGTTCCGCAAGCTTCTGTATACAGATTACAATACGCCAGTACTGCCGACGGATCTTTTCCGTATGCAAAAACAAATGCGTTTGAATTAGGCTTTTTTGCCCAGGATAAATGGAAGGTTAGCAATAAGCTTACCATTACCTACGGCTTACGTGCAGACATTCCTGTGTTTCAAAATAAGTTTGCAACAAACGATAGTTTAAAAGCACTTACGTTTAGAGATGGCATTAAAGTAGATGTTGGACAAAAGCCAGCTACAGCTGTTATATTTAGTCCGCGTGCAGGCTTTAACTGGGATGTAACCGGTGATAGAAAAACACAGGTTCGTGGTGGTGTTGGTTTGTTTGCCGGCCCGCCTCCATTTGTTTGGATAAGCAACCAGGGTAGTAATAACGGGGTTCAGTTCGGATCATTTTCAAAAGGCCCGGGTGTTGTTGCAGGCCAGCCTTTACAGCCATTTAATTCGGATGTAGATGCATTTAGAAATGGCACTGCAGGCAAATTATCAACCAGCTATAATGTTGCAGTAACAGATAAGAACTTTAAATATCCTCAAAATTTAAAGGCAAGTTTAGCAATTGACAGAAAGTTACCAAACAATTGGGCAGTTACATTGGAAGCCAATTATTCGCATGAAATAAATGCGGTTTATTTTGACAATGTTAACCTTCCATCTACAGGTATTGCGTTAGCAGGCGCAGACAACAGGTTACGCTACAGTGCATCTCAAATATATTCAGGCGCAGGAGGTGCAACATTAAGCAATCCAAACATCAGTGATGTTATTGTAATGAAAAATAGCAATAAAGGTTATGCCTACTTTTTAACGTTACAAGTACAAAAAACATATAAGAATTTTAATGGCGGACTTGCATATACCTATAGCCAGTCTAAAACAATAAATGATGGTGGTTCTATTGCACAAAGTAGTTGGAGAGACCGACCTACAACAGGCAATCCTAACAACAGCGATATCAGCAATTCAAACTTTTACCAGCCGCATCGTGTAATTGCTTATGGTACTTACAGAAAAGAATATGCTACTTATTTTGCCACTTCAATGGGCTTTACTTTTGAAGCTGCGGCTAATGGTACAGCCTCTTATGTTTACAATGGAGATTTAACCAACAATGGAGCTGGTGGTAACAACAGTCTTATTTACATTCCAAAAAATATTAGCGAAATAGTATTGGTTAAATCTACAACAACAGATCCGCGTACGCCGGCTCAAATGTGGGCTCAGCTTGATAATTATATCAGCCAGGATAAATACTTAAGCAGTCGCAGAGGTCAGTACGCAGAAAGAAACGGCGCACTTGCACCCTACTTTAAAAGATTGAATTTAAATATTACACAGGAGTTTTTTGTGGTAACCAAAAACAAAACAAAGCATACCATTAAAGCAACTTTTGATATTTTTAATGTTGGTAATTTAATAAACAGGCAATGGGGCGTAGGAAGAACATTTAACAATAGTTCCATCCTAAAATATGCAGGCGTTAATACAGATGGCAAGCCTGTTTTTTCTTTCCCTTATCAGGATAATACCAACCAAATTCCACTGGTAAACAGTTACCGTGATGATACAGGTACAAGCTCACGCTGGCAAGGTCAGATAGGCTTAAGGTATTTATTTAATTAATTAACTGCAGTATAAAATCAATAGCATGAAATCGATAATCAAAATTTTATTCGCTTGTACAGCGATACTAACTACAGCAATAAGTTGTACTAAAAATGACAACAGCACAAATGGCGCAGCAAATACTGCCATCGCTGCGTCGGCCAATTTAACAATGGTAAACAGGGTGCTTGCATCCTTTGTAATAGATTCCTCTTCTTTAAATTTAACATCGTCAGCCTCATTACCAATGAGCTACAATAAATTTAGAAAACAACTTACCTACGATACTATTGCTACTGCAAATAAGCCCACTAAATATAATGTTGGTGATACCTTAGTTATTTTAGGATATATAAAAGGAGATGATTACGCCATTAGCAAAAGAGGTTTAAATTTCAGGTTTTTTCAAACGCCTGCAACCTTTGTAAGGCCCACTGCAATGTATCCCATTCAGGCTGCGGAAGATTCAATTAGAAATTTTGCACCTAAGGCTAGTGATATTTTAAGTCAGGTTAATTTTTCAACAATTGGAGCTACCGTTTCAGATTCTTTAAACGTTACTGCTTTACCCGCACAACTTACCAACGGCATTAATTACAGTACTTACCTTGTTAAATACAGGTATATTATTCCGGCAGCTTTGCAAGGCAAACTAATATCTGTAAATTTTACCATCGGCACAACACTGCGTAATGATATTGGAAACGTAAATTGGAATTTTGCGTTTTCAGTAAGATAAGCACTGTTGATAGTTATGAGTTATAAGTGATGAGTTATAAGTGGTTTACCTGTTGGATCATTTAGTTTAGTTGAATTACCCTTAGTACAATGTTTAAATTTTGAAATGCCATCTCTTTTTGAGATGGCATTTTTTGTTGGCAAAGCTTTAGTAAATTATGAGTTATAAGTGAAAAGTTATAAGTGGTTTACTGTTTGGATCGTTTGGTTTATTTAGCTGCTATAACACTCCGTTATGAATTTAAGTGATGAAGTTATAAGTGGTTAACTTATTTGAGCGTTTGGCTTTTTTAGCACCTACGTCCCCAAATTCATAAAAGGTACCTTTCACACTAAATATTTCTCAGGCGAATAATTTGGTAAATTATGAAATTGTCTACGGGAGCAAAACTGTTAAAGTAAAGGATAATAAATTTAATACTAAACATAAAAAATGCAAGGCTATAACTGCAGCAAGGTTGCCCCGGAAAGGTTTAATAATTTATAAAGGAAGCCGGGGAAACCCTGCTGGGACGGATAATAATTATTGTAAGGATAAATACAACTTTATTCAGTTCAGGAGCCCGATAATTATCACCTTAAAAATCTTCAACCTAATAACAAACATTCTTACTTATTTGGCCGTATCCTTTACCTTCTTTTTAAATAAATTGTTCATTAAACCCTTTACAGCATCCTGTGGTTTAGGTTTTGGATTTCCGGAATCAGCACCGCTATTTTTATTGCCAGAAATTTGTTTAAATAACTCGTCTTTAGCACCGGCAATCACTTGTTTTTTTACGGAGGCAATGGTATCTTTAACAGCACTTGTAACCGCTTGTTTTACACTATCGATCTTTGCTTTGGCAAATGTTGTGGCCTGTTGTTTTAATTCATCTGCAAGGTTGGCAGCACCTTGTTTTAAATCGGTTTTTACAACCGGCGCATTAAAAAAGCCGCTCACATTCAATTTAAGGTTAATCATGTCGCCTACTTTTATGGGAACACCCTTACTGTTTACCTGGCTTACCAAATTATTAACCAGCTGGTTACCCTGCGCGCCCATCAAAGCCCTCGGTAATTTCATATTTATTACATAGTCTAATGATTGATCAAAACCTTGCAGCCCCCCAATTTCCATTTCTATACCATTTGTTTTTACTGTAAATGGCTTAACAAGTACCTTACCGTTACTGAACTCAAAATAATTACGAACATCTTTAACGGAAATATTATTAAGAGAAGTTACATTTAATGTACTGGCAATTTTTTCTAAGGGAGCAAATTTGCTTAAAAAACCTTCAATTAATAAAAGATTTCCATTACCCGTTAAGGATTGCATATCGGGCATCATATTATCACCCAGCCTGCCTTTTAATATTAACTGAGAACTTAATTTACCGGCAATAAATTTACCGATAGGCATTATCTTTTGGACAGTATTAAACGCAGCAAAGGTTTTTTGCACATCTACCTTATCTACATTGTACGTAAGCGATATGGCCGGCTTATTTTTATTTTCTTTAGTTGAGTAAGTGCCGTTTACCATCACCATACCATCCAATGCATTGCCTTTTGCATTGTTAATAGAAACCGTTTGATCTGCTACCTTTAATCCTCCGGATAAATTGGTAATGTCAACCTTATCATAATGTAATTTATCAATAGTAGTAACAAGGCTTATATTCAAATTTTCAGGTACAGCAAAAGGTTTACTTTCAGCCCCCTTTGCGGTAGAATCTGTTGCGGTACCCATCCATTTATTGAGGTCAATATTATCTGCCTTAAAATTAAAATTTGCACTGAGTGCTTTATTTTGCAACAGATAATTTAAAAGATTATTGATCTCGCCGGTGGCAGAAAAATTAGTTGCAAGGTATTGTCCGTTTGATAAGACAATGCTAACCTTTGACGGATTAAAAACAGTTTTCAATGTATTTATTTTTATCCCGGCAGGATAGTCTTTGGCTGCATAAACAAAGTTGTTGAGGTTAATTGTTCCACCTGCTGTAAATGCAGTGATATTTTGCTGCTGAATTGCTTTAACATTACCCTTAACAAACACATCAGCATTTAGTGTACCCCCTAAGGTCGTTCCGACCGGGAGCCTGGTTAAGTTTGCCACTTT
>JAYTHI010000167.1:0-14956 GCA_043732685.1 Ferruginibacter sp.
TACAACATAGTTTTATTTTGGTGTCGGTTATTACGGCTTAATGTATAGTTCATGCGCTATGCAATAGAGTGATAAAGGCAAGTACATAAAAATTTTAAAAAAAATAATATACCGATCTGCACGGTTATGGTTTTTACATAAATGATAACACCAATTAGTATGCTTTCGGGCAATTCGTAGTCAATTTTTGGACTATTAATTTGTGACTGAACAAAGTTATTTTTCTAAGAAAAATTTTTATTGATAATTCCCATATCCTGGTCATTATACCAGGTTTATAAAAAGTGATTTTTCTGCGATGACTGTTGTTAATTCTTTTAGGGAATGTTCTGCCGGTCCTTTTAAAACTTCACCTTCTTTATTAAATTTACTTCCATGGGCATTGCAGTAAAACCCGTTACCTGATGGTATTAATTGATTGGCATAATGCGTACAACTTAATAAAAGCGCTTTGTAAGTTCCGTTATCTTTTTTTTCTACAGCAATTTCATAAGCATATTTCGCGGGTGTAATTATTTGAAATTTACCGGTGTCAAAAATGGTTAGCGGTACCTGAACCTGTCCATTTAAAACGATTGGTTTTAAAACGGCATTTCCTATTGCCGGACTGCAACTTGTCAGGTCTGTTACTGCCGCGGCTGTTGCGCCCAATAAGCAAATGCGGCAGGCATTTTTTATAAAATCTTTTCTATGCATCTGTTTTGTTTTAAAAGGAATAGCCAATACCTAAATTAATTAAATTATTATTTTGTTTGTATGGAAGGCTTACCGGGCTTGGGTTTATAATAAGCTCATTGTTTTCTTTACCCGTGTGTACCAAATGTGTATCTAGTTTTATAACTACGTTTTGTATGGGCAAATAAGAAAATCCGATAATTAAATGTTGTTGATTTAGTTTTCTATCATAAATGCCGTTTGATGGTGTTGAAGCGTTTAGATCAAGCGTTTCAAACCTTGTAAAAAATACTAATTGCTGCGTACCTTTTTTTACATTTCCTTCAAAAAGGTTGTAGCCTAATTCGGCATACGCGCCATACATGCTGCTACTTATATTACTGGCAAAGGCTTTGTTTAATTGGGACGCTTTATTAAATGAAATATAGCTGCCCAACGCCTTTGCACTCCAACCGTTTTTAGCCCATTTAAAATCTGCTTCGGTTAAAATTACCGGCATTCCAAAGATACCCGAACTTAATTGCAGACTATCGCTGCTGCGTTTATTTAATCCATTTGATCCACCGGCATAAGCGGATAGCTGAAATGTAAAATCCTTGTAATAATATTGAATCGCCGCAGTTATGGCTAAATTATTGGCAGTGGCATTTCTGCCTTCATACCGTCCATCTCTTATACCGGTGTTGTGTTCAAATGCCATAGCATTTAGTCCGTTAAAAATTGCGACAGAATAATTTAGGGGTAACTTTTTCGATCTGCCATAAAATCCAATACCTAATTCGCGCCAGGTAGAGGGTATAATTAGTTGTTCTACCATCGGGCGTTCTACACCATTGAAATTTACGGGTAAATGATTTTCATTTAAAAGTCCAATCCGGGGTAAAAATAACCCCGCAGTTATATATTTCGTCGAGCTGAGGTTGAATTTTAAATAGGCCTGCTCCATTGCAAATTCGCCTCCTTTATTGTCTACTTTAGCATCTTCTACTTCCAGCTCACTAAAAAAAGAAATCTTTGAATTAAACTGATGCCCTACAAAAAGTACGGCTCTTTCTAAATTGATGGAGGCCGATTGTAAAGCTGCATTGTGTTGATAAAATACAGTGCCATAGCCGGATATAACTGTTTTTGATTTGTCAAAACCAGCGTTCAGCGAATCTTCATTGGTTAGCATTAATTGCTGTGCAGGTGTTCTGATCTGGGCTTCTGAACTGGTGGTAATACAATAGCAAAGCAGTATAAAACTTAATATTTTCTTCATGGTGCAAATGTGCAATATTCAAAACATGATGGGTTTCAAATTTGGGAATTATATTTCCTTATCGGGAATAACTGTTTATCGACAAGGCGATTTTTTAAAAAAAGGCTTGTACTAAATTTATTACAACAGCTACTTTACGGTAGGTCAGGGGTCATAAGTTGTTGGTTTTTAAATAATAATTGCATTATTTAAATTATTGGGTATTAAGCTGCCGGATTTCTTTTAATAGGATAAGGTAGATATCCTTAGCTGGCTTATAATAAGTTTGCGGGTTTAAATATTATTTATCGACGTGGACCGACTTTCAATTGGGCAGTGATGGTTAATAATATATTGGAATGTATAGATTGAAAAATAAACTATTGGGGTAGGATAGCGGCCTGATGCCAGCATAAAAAAAGGTAATCAAATGCTGTTATTTTTTAATAAAAAATTAAATACCAATCGGTATAAAATGGAAATGATAAAATTGGCTAATTATAATTATGCAGAAATCGATAACCTAGTTTCGGCTTTATATTAAACGTACCTCCATTCAATACAAATTCTATATCGTATAATTATTTAAACACCGGTTTCGTACAATATGGCACTGCATCGATGGTATTGTATGGCCGATGAAGTTTTGGTTGTTAGTGGTAGTATTATTTATCTTCTTTTTCTAATGTCTTTATATCTTCAATTAATTGTTGCATTTCAAGTGTCAATGTACCATTGTAGATACCTCTGATACGTTTGGTTTTGTCAACCAAAAGAAAATGCTCGGTGTGTAAAAATTCAGCGCTGTCCTTACTAAAACCAATATCTTCTTCGGCAAAATAAGACTGTCGGGCTAATTTATAAATCTCTCCTTTTGAGCCTGTAAGAAATTCCCAATTATTATTTTTAATATTATTATGTTCTTTATATCGCTTAAGTATGAAAGGTTTGTCTATCCAGGGTGTTACAGAAAATGATAAAAAAACAAGGTTTTTGTCGCCACTTAAACTATCACTAACTATTTTCATATTTCTTGTCATAGTAGGGCAGATGCTGCCGCAAGAAGTGAAAATGAAATTTGCAATGTGTATTTTATTTTCAATTTTCTTTTGATTAATTGAAATACTGTCTTGATTTAAGAATGAAAAATCGCCAATTGTATGTGTAATATTTTGATTGACGGCTGATTTGTTTTTAATAAATATTGGCGTAAAATCAGGTTCATTAAAATATGGTAATTCAACTGAGTTAGTTTTCTTTTCAGCGCAACTGAAAAAAAGTAAATTACTTAACAACAAATATACTATCCGATACATTTTTACAATTTTTAGTTCCTAATAAGCCATATCTTTTACCCTTTATAATTACATAGTTGGCTCTTATTTTACCGTTATCATACCACATTTTTTGCGTTCCTTCTTCTTGTCCATTTACAAAATTTGCTAAATGAAACAAACTACCATTAATCGACCATTCTTTCATTTCTCCTTCATAAGCATCGCTTTTTGCAATAAATTCAAATCGCTTATTTCCATTTTCCCAAAACGAAATTTGTTTGCCATTCTTTGTTCCAAATTTTTATTCCCTGCTTTCCATTAATTGATTATTCAAATACCATTTTTTACAAGTGCCATTTAACAAACCTTCTTTATATTTTTCAATTAAAACAGTGTCTTTATTATTTGAGTTTAATTCATATAAAATACCATTGAATTTTTCTTTTTTTAAGAAAACAATATCATCAACAATTGAAATATTTTTTGAGGATTTTAAAAAAAGTAGTCCTTTTGACTGTTTCTCATTGCAAGAAACAGTCAAAATAACTATAATAAAACAAGTTAGAAGTTTCATTTATTGAGTTACAGTTCCTGGTGTACCATAAAAACCATTACCATTCAAATAAGGGGCATCGTCTGTAAAATGGTAATGGTAAATTCCGTTTGGATAGTCAATAGTAGCGTGAGTATGACCGTGATAAACATCTAATAGGCTGCTTGTTACAGTTGTTCCATTCTCTTCTTTTGGTCCATATACAGGAAAGCCGTCAAGTAAAAATCCCATTAAACCTGATTTAGTAGATTTTACTGTGGTTAAATAAAGGGGCTCAACGTGGTAATGATATACTCCTGATTGTTGTGGATGACCATAATATTTGTCAAATGATGCAATTTCTCCTGCAAGAGGTTGGCTTGGACCTGCATATTGATTAAAAAATGCTACGCCATTTATTGCAATTCCGATTGGACCTAATGGTGTGGCAGAATGGGATGCGTTTACAGCAGGATTTAAAGGTATTTTAAAAGTACCCGATTGTTCAACAATTGAGTTTGGATTTTGTGCAAATGTATTGCCCCCAAAAGTTGTTCCACTATAAGCCTCATACAAAGCATTTGTAGTAGGATAATAAGGACTTTTATGGTCTGGTAAATCTTTGGTTTTGATATATATCCAAGTCCCATCACTTTTTATACTTGTTGCACCGTAAATTTTTTGATATACTGCAGGAACTGGCTCATTTGCTACCACCGCAGCAGTATTTTTTTTACAACTACTGTTTACACTTATAGCAATAAGGAAACACATTGCTAATTCTGTGTAGAGACTTTTTTTTAAATTCATTTTTATATTTTAAAGTTTTATTTATTTTTTATTAGACGATTAAATGGTTCAATTATTTCAGTGTTGATCAGAAATTGTCTAACGTTGAGTATTTGTGAAGAACGGGACTTGGAATACGTTCAGCCCGTAACCGCAGCTATATTGATGAGCTAAAAGTATAAATTAAAAACCAAAGCTAAATAGATAACTGTCTGCTAGGACTAATGCCGCTGCTTTGTTGAAGCCGAAGTAACAATGGTTTGCCCGTTTTTAGAAAATACTGCTTGTTGTAGTAGTATTTCTTTCTGCAATATCTAAGTTAATTTGTCCATATTTCTGCCTGTCAAATTTTGGATATTCCTTGTTATTTTCTGAATGTCCCAATTCCGCCACTTAAGTTCTAAAAGTTTGCTGATTATATCGTCTTTAAATCTTTTTTTGATTTCGTTTGCATGATTTCCACCAACAATGGAATAAGGTTTAACATCTTTTACTACCGTCGAGTTTGTCGCAATAATTGCTCCGTCTCCAATTGTCACACCTGCCATAATCGTTGCATTGTAACCAATCCAAACATCATTTCCAATATTGATGTCGCCTTTTTGTGGATAAGTCTTACCATCCATCGCTTTTTCCCAACCCTTTCCAAAAATAGCAAAAGGATAAGTTGTTAGTGCATTTGTAAAATGGTTTGCTCCGTTCATAATAAATTTAACGTCAGAGGCAATCATGCAAAATTTTCCAATGCTTAGTTTGTCGCCAACAAAGTCAAAATGATATTTTACATTTTTTTCAAAATTCTCAACATTTTCAAAGTCGTCATAATAAGTATAGTCGCCAACAATTATGTTTGGATTTTTGATTATGTTTTTTAAAAAACAAAGTCGTTTATAATTGTCAATCGGGAAAATAATATTTTTATCGGGTCCTGTCATTAGTATTTTTCTAATAGTTTGATGGTTTGGAACTATTACCGCTAACGGTTTTGGGCTTTGTGTCAGGTGGGGAATTTGAAAACCTCCAGCCCCAAATATATAACTAAAAGCCACATTGAAATACAAATGTCCAGCCCATGACTGTCAGCCCCACTTGCACAAAACCCCTGTAAGCAGCTGGTCTATTGTCATGTTTTATGTGCTCACAAGTTGTGTTAGAAATCCAGTAAAGGAAGTCGCAACAATATCCATATTGTCAAAATACTGGTCTGCACTTCCTTTTGTTTCTTCTTCATGTCTCCAAAAAGCAATTAGTCCATAGTTGTCTTTAAATAAGGACATTATATATAGGTTTCCACCTGAATCATTTGCAATAGGCATATACCAACTTGGTATTCGGTTTTTAAACATGTCTATATGTTGGAAAATACTTGCGTAATAAGGTTGTTCTACCAGCCCGTAAATCCATTGTACATCACTATTAACTGTTGGCTCAATATTTAGGGATGGCTTGCCACCATTATGCATTATTAAAAATTCTTTATAGTCCACTGGAAGCACAATGTCATTTGTGATTTCAAATTCATTTATATCGTCCATTTGAACTTTGCCAAACTTATTGCTTTCCAAAATTTGTGTCATGTCAAAACTGTGATTAGTAATGTTTAGAAGCCTTGCTGCTTACGCGCTCTTTTGCGCATGTATATCAATTTATAAAATAATCGATATTATTAATCATCAAGTTGTTAAAAAAAACGCAAAAGCGATTATTATTATAATATGAAAATATGCAAAAATTAACCTTGTGCTTTATAGACAATGTAAACAATAATTTAGAACCATTATCTCCTTTTTAAATACCAATTACATTTAAATTAAAATATAAGACCTATTTTAAAACTGCTTTAAAAATACAATAAAGTATTAAAATATGTAGTTGAAGTTTTATTGACAGGTAATAAAAATATGGTATGTTTTAGCTGTTGCGCTGTTCCCGCAAAGCAATTGACACGGAATAATATTATGGGTGAACAGGTAGTCTTCGCAATGTTGGCTGAAAGCATCTAAAATGAGAAATCCTTTTTTTATACAGGGGATACTTTAGCTTGAAGTAGCAGGAGTTTTATTTGCACTCAAATTTTGTAAAATAGTAACAGGCTGACTTCATCAAATTTGAGCCAACCTGTTACTTATAAACTTTATGCCGCTATTTAATTATTCTTTTAAAAAAGCTTTGCCCTTCTGTAAGTAGTCTTACTTCATACATGCCTGGCCGCATGTTGCCGGGCGCTAAAGGAATGCTGTAACTGCCTGCGCCAAGGATACCCTTGTCGATTGTTTCAATAACTTTTCCATCGATGGAAATAATTTGTATAACAACCTTGGTTGTTTTAGCAAGCTGCAACTGTACCCGCGTTTTGCTTGATAGCGGATTGCCAAATATGGCCCATTTAAAGCTTTTAAAGTCAAGCTGTATTATCGGCGAATATTTACTATTATTATCAATATCAATTTGTTTTAGCCGGTAATAATTATTGCCGGTTACTACTTTATCATCGATATAATAATAGGTATTTACAACAGCAGCATTGCCTTTGCCCTGTACAAAATTAAGGTTGCTAAAATTAATGCCGTCTGAACTTCTTTGTACTTCAAACCCCTTATTGTTAAATTCATTTGCAGTGCTCCAGGTAAGCTTTGCAGTGTTGCCGGCAATGGTTCCATCAAAACTTAACAAGTTTACTGGCAATGCCCCGGCAGCAACAGCTGAATTAATAAGCGTATAATCCGCAAAGCCTGAAGTAGAAAAATTTAAAACCTTTATAAAGTAGCTGCCCGCCGGCAGGCTCGCAAACACCAGGCTATCTGTAGCAGGGTTATAACCTTTAAATATTTCAACGGAGGCCCTTGCAGTGATGCCATCGCTGTTATAAAAAATCAGCACCATATCGAGTGGGTTATTGCTGTATACTGTTCCCCTGCCGGAGCTTAAATATAAATGTAAAGGCCCGGTTACGGTAGTGGTTAGCTTGTAAAAGTCTGCAGTATCGCTTTGGTTGTTATAATAGTAACCAACATGCCCTTTAACACTCCTGTTTAAGGCAAATGCAGCAGCAGTAGCAATGGTGCCGTTGGGTTCCGGGTCGGATGTAATTCTTGGCACAAAAAGGCTGTCTGTTATTTTATAATTGGCAAACGCTGTGGTAGAAAAGTTTTGCACTTTAATATAATAAGTACCTGGCTGCAGCCCGTCTTTAGTTATAAAATTGGTTGCGCCGGCATAGCCGTTAAATACTTCCACTCCCCCCAGTTGAGTGGTGCCATCATTGTCATATAATGTCAGGTCAACGTCCAGCAGGTTGGTGGCGGTCGTGCTGTGTATACTGCCGCTATCGGTGGTTAAATATATGCGCAACAAACCGTCTGCCGTTGTAGTTACTTTATACCAGTCTGCACTATCCCGCTGGTTATTGTAATAATATCCCACATGCCCTGTAAGGCTTTTGTTAACTGGCAAAACCAGCGCAGTTGCCCTATTGGGGTTTGGCTCTGCATCATTTGCCAGGGTTGCTGTAAATAAGGTATCAGCTATTTTATAGTTTGCAAATTCTGCGGTGCTGTAGTTTTGCACTTTTACATAATAGGTGCCTGATGCAAGTCCATCTTTGGTTATAAAATTGGTTGCGCCGGTGTAGCCGTTAAATACTTCTGTTAACCCCAATTGTGTGGTGCCATCATTATCGTACAAAGTTAAATTAACATCAAGCGGGTTAGTGCTGGTGGTGCTGTATTTGCTTGCAGTAATTGTGGTTAAGTATACCCTTAACAAACCGTCTGCTGTAGTGGTTATTTTGTACCAGTCTGCCGTATCGAGCTGGTTATTAGAGGCGTAGCCCACATGCCCCGTCAGGCTTCCATTTTGGGGTAGTACAATCGCTGTTGCCCTGCTGCCATTTGGTTCTGCATCGTTTGCTACAGGGGTTGTAAACAAGCTGTCGTATATTTTATAATTGGCAAACTGGTTTGTAGAAAAGGGCTGAACTTTTATATAATAGGTGCCTGGTGCAAGACCATCTTTAGTTATAAAATTTGTTGATGGTGCATAACCACTAAATACCTCCGCAGAACCCAATAGTGTGGTGCCGTCATTTTGGTATAAGGTCAGGTTAACATCAAGCGGGTTTGTAAATGTGGTGCTATTTATACTGCCAACATAAGTAGTTAGGTATACCCGTAATAATCCGTCTGCATTTGTAGTTACTTTATACCAGTCTGCAGTGTCCCGTAGATTATTATAGTAGTAACCTGCATGCCCTGTATGGCTTCCATTTTGCGACAAAACAAGTGCTGTAGCGACGGTGCCATTTGGTTCATTGTCTTTAGCAATGCCCGATGTAAACAAACTATCGGTTAGTGTATAATTTCCATAGGCCGTACTAAAGGGCGTAATTTTTATAGTATAGGTGCCTGATGCCAGTCCATCTGCATTTACAATAACGGTACTATTATTATATGACTCTGCGCTGGCTATTGCTGTAACGCCATCGTTGTCAAATAAGGTAACGTAAAGGTCTGCCGGGTTTAGGGTTGTAAATCTTAAGCGCAATAAGCCATCAGAAGGCGTGGCTACCGTATAAACAATTGGCGTTGCGTTGGTAAGCATTCCGTTAATGGTGCTGTTTAGTGGAAGTACCCCACCCTGTGCAATAGCAAGTACGGAAAAAAAAATAAAGCTGCAAGAAAGAAAAGCAGGTAGAATTTTTGATTGCATGATAATTTTTATTTTTAAATTTTGAATGCGCAGGCTATTGTACAATTCAGGCAGCCTGCCAGGCTGACTAAATTATGGGCGTTATGCTAACTTACTAAATGGAGGGTATCAGATAGGTACATCGGTATTTATATACAGGATAATGAAATGATATACTGATGGTATGAGAAGCAATAATAAAAGTGCAAAGTAATTTATGCCATCAATAAAATGATGAAATTTCCGCAGGTTGTGAGGCTATACAAAATACCGGTTAATTAGAGAATATTGAGCGTTGATAAAGGGTGATTTTAGAAAGAATTAATTAATAAATTTAAATATAAATATTTATAATTAAAAATAATTAGCGGTAATTTTTTTTGAAAAATTTTTCAATTTTTTCTTTTTCTGTTAGGATGCTGACAATCATTATTTACTAGATAGATTGTTTCAGTTTAGCCGCTGGTTAACTGTCCCTACCCGAGGCAGGTAGGAAGGAATACCCTTTTCACAGCACTTGCCAACCCATTAAGAAATGCGGTAAAAAATGGCAGGCCACAGGACTGTAAAAGGTGGCAGCAGGCAGCCCCTACAATTGGATTTGGGTTCATAAAATCATAAAGTACAGGAAGCCCTTCCATTTATGTAATTATAAACTGCACAGTTGCTGTTTGTAACTTCCGGCAACAGGTCAGGGTTTTGCGCCACCTCCGGCATTATATAAGTGCACACTTCCTGTGTAGCAAGCGAATCCTTTTATAATTGACCCGCTCCTTTAATGGGGGCGGCTTTTTATTAGCTTGTTTTTAATTATTTGTTTATATCTGTCAAATTCGTTTTAATGCGCAGGCTCAGCATTGCACCGTAACTTTTAAAAATGTTGCGGTTATAGAAGTGGTAAAATTTGTACCGCTTTTATTTTGATTGATAAATAGTGCTTCTAATTCCTGTTGCAGTTGTTTTGCTTTACCATTCTTTTCAGCAGCCTCAAAGGCATTCATTGTAGGACCGTAGTAATTTTTAAACTGTTCCACAAATTCTGCCGGAGAAAAAGCTGCGTTAAAAGTAAAATTATCTTTTATGCAGGAAATATTTTCCACTGCAATTCCTGCATTGTTAAAGCGTTCCACAACATTGGCTTCTATTCCCCAAAGCATGGGACTCACAAAACCTTCAGGCGGCGGAGGCGTATACGAAGCACTCACTTTAAGAATTTGTGCTACAAGCGTTGGGTCTCCCGGTATCCAGTTGCCCATTACAATACGTCCACCAGTTCGGGTTACCCTCACCATTTCTTTGGCTACATCAAATGGACGGGGTGCAAACATGGCGCCGAAGATACTCACTACAAGGTCAAAACTTTTATCTGCAACACCTTCCAAATTTGAGGCATCCCCTTCCTGAAAAGAACAATTACTCAGACCTTCCTGCTGTGCCCGTTTATTGCCGGCTGCAACCAGGTTTGTTGCAATATCTATTCCTAATACTTTAGCGCCCATTTTTGCCTCCGGTATAGCGGTAGTTCCGTCGCCGCAACCGAGATCAAGCACGCTCATATTTTTATCGATACCAAGGCTTTTTACCAAAGTTGCGCCCGCTTCCCGCATAGTTTCTGCAATGCGTGTAAAATCACCTTTTTCCCATAATGCTTTGTTTGGATTCATTTTTTATATTTTTTGAATTAGAAATGCAGTAGTCAAAATGCTGATCCTGCTTAGTTATAAAACAAAAATAAAATCCTTTATCTCATTTATGATTGCTGTAGCGTCCAGATTTTTTGCTTTGAAGTTTATTGAGTGTTGCGTTGTTTGGAAACTATCGGGGAAATACTAAAACGATCTTTATAAGATTTACTGAAATGCGAAAGATTTTCGAAGCCTGCTTCAAAAGCCGCTTCACTAACGGTCTTACCCATATTAATTAATAAATACCTGGCCTTTTGTAACCTCTTTTCTAACAGCCATTTACCAGGTGTACTGGTGAACTGTTTTTTAAAATCCCTTTTAAACGCTGATAGACTGCGGTTGCATAATACGGCGTATTGTTCAAGTGACAGGTTGAAGCAATAATTATCATTCATAACCCTTTCCAGCGATACAGATTTTGGCTCACTCATCAACGAGCAGAAATAAGAAAGCCCTTCCACATTGCCCGGGTTATCTGCAATATTTAAAATAAGCTCTCTGAATTTTAATTCAAGCAATGATTTGTCAGGCGTGCTTGTTGCTGAAAAATAGGCATACATCGAAACAAAAAATGATTGCAGGGTTTCTGTAGCCTCCAGGAAAATTATCGGTTTATATTTTCTATTGGTAATAGAAATTGGTGCTGACCTATTCTTCAGGGTATCACAAATAAATTCATCGGGAATAAAAAATAGCACCACACAAAAACCAATTTCAAAGAATTGCTCCAGTATGCAAGCACCTTTCATTACCAGCACGCAATCGCCTGAATTGATCTCATAATCTCCTTCAGCAGTATGCCATATCTTTTTTCCCTGAAGCACATAAAAAATATAATTTTCATGGCTCCATACATCAGCCATTTTATTTTGCATCAGGCGCGCTTCGGGAGGGCAGGTGAAAACGGTAATAAGAGATTCGCTGCAGGTAAACTGCCTGCAATATTGAGGATAAGTTAAAACTCTTTCCTGAAAGTTAACCATGGTTCGTTATTAGGTATAAATTTAAGAAATAGGCAGCAAAAAGGAAAATACTTTTGCAAATGAGCACGTACTTTCAATTCCCCATCTGCTCCATCGGGGCACACAAAGGAATTTTACCCCTACATTGCCTCGAAACCGAACGGCCAAACTTTAAAGACGGATGCCTTTCTTTGAACTTTTAATGTCAATTGGTGAAGACATAATTTTTTTACGCTTTATTTTAATAGGGAGTAGTTCTTACAATTTATTTTTCTGCGATATCGCCGGCAATTTTTTGCGCATCTGCAGTAATCTCCCGAATATGTCCCGTTGGCCCTATCCAAAATCCACAAAAATATAAACCGTCTTTACCAAAATTTTTTTGTTGGTCAACGCATACTTTTAAATCTTCAAAACGATTTTTATCAATAGCAATAATTTTCGCATTATCACTATTGAATCCAATGCAGGCAACGATAACGTCAAAATCTTCGCTCTTTCCGTCTGAAAAATAAACGCTACTGCCTTTTATATGATCAATAGCACCATTAATCTTTATATGCCCCTGCCGGATATGCTTAACGGTCCCGATATCAAGGAGGGGGATAGTCCTGTCTTTTTTAATTTCTTCGAATGGGCCATAAGGCTTTCTTGTCAACCCCAGTTTTGTAATGTCACCAAAAAGTAACCGCGTTAACAAGGCATTTATTTTGTCGGCCATACGGGTAGGAAGCCGGCTCATGATTAAACTCAGTTCCAATATGGGAATACCGGCAATGTCGCGTGGAATTATGTTTACCGGAGAGCGAACGGACATAAAAGGAATAGCGGCTTGTTCATACAAGTCGATGGCAATTTCACAGGCAGAATTTCCAAAACCAATTACCAGTACTTTTTGACCTTTAAAATCATTGCCGCTTTTGTATTGGCAACTATGTATTATTCGTCCTGAAAAAGTTTCCATTCCTTTAATGGAAACAGGTTTGGGATTACCAAAAGCACCGGTAGCCATTATCAGGTACTTTGATTTGAATCTTCCCTGGTTGGTATCAGTAATCCAATAATTATTTTCTTTCCATATTGACGTTGCTTCTGTATTGAAAATGGGGTTGATGTTGAATTCTTTTTGATAATCTTCTAAATAGGCTATTACCTGTTGGCCTGATGGATAGCGTGGAATGGTGCTGTCAAATTTTTTATAAGGTAAATTGGAAACTCTTTTATTGGTATGCAGGTGCAGGCGCTCATAATGATGCCGCCAGGGCGAAGCAATTTGCGATTGTTTTTCGATAATAAGGTATTGGATATTTCTCTTTTGCAAAGAAGCAGCCAGCGCCAAACCTGCTACGCTTGCACCAATAACGAGGGTTTCTGTTTGTTTCATAAAAGTGTATTGACAGGTGCTTGTGACGCATTACGTTTCAAGGCTTTGCGTTGTGGAGGCAACAGCGAACGATCTACAAACAACAAATACCTTTAATTAATAAACTATAATACTTTGTTCGTTCGGTCCAATATTTTAAAATCCATATTTAAGTAAAACCTGCGATGGGAACCTGATTTTATAAGATTCTTTTTATTATTATTCGCTCCTTTATGGTTTTATTAAAATTAAATAATAATGCAGATAAATGAAATTTTTGCCAAACTATTAAATGCCGATGCACAATACCGAATCGTAAAACTAGGGAAGCCTATTGTATATTCAAAGCAAAGCAACAGGTATTGTAGAAATCAAATTCGAAGCGTTGATTGTATTCTTTGTTAGTGTCCGAATTTCCAATGCTGCTTCACTGACTTCTCAACCGTAAACTTTCTTTAGGGGAGTTGCTGTATAAATTATTAATCTATTTGTGGCAGCAGTAGTTGCAGGATTCGCCGTTGATTAGGGTATACTGAAGCTTTAGAATTGCTTCTAAATCCCAGGCTATTCGTTAATAAAAACGAATTACTTTTTCCTGTACCCGTAAAAACGGCTATTCATTATTGAAATGAAATCATCGGCACACTCTACTTCCTATTTGTGGATTCCTGCTGCTTGTATTAGGGGTTGGAGGTATAAAATTTACGCAGCAGGCCGCCTGAAAAATTTTAGTTTCTAGAGTAGTGTTTGCGATTTTGGAGACTCGGGTGCAAAATAAAATACCAATCGGTATAAAATGGCAATAATAAAATTGGCTAATTATAATAATTTAGGCTTCGGTATAACTTGATAATAGCTTAAGCTAAAACTTACCAATTTTTAACACCAACCCCATATCGTATAATTAATTAAATACCGGTTTCGTATAACATGCGACTTTATCGTTGGTATTGCATGCCCGACGAAGTTTTATTTGTTGTATGTAGCCAAATTTTGCTACGATTTTAATATTTTATTTTATTAGATATTAATTGCATCGGTCTATAATATTTAATCTTTTTTATTTTGGAATTTCTTTTATGAAGATTTAGATTTATGTCAAACTACAACTGGTTATATTTTATTAAGAAAAATTGCATTCTTTTTATCACCATATAATGTATGGCCATTATAATCATGTAGGGTTATTCTTAAAGTATCATATTTAGCAGCAGGTATCGCACCATATTCCTCTACAATTTTATCAGCTTTGTCTGATAAGGTCAAAATTGCATAATGTCGTCCAACACTTATAGACGTCATTAGCTGGTAAATAGATATGTCTAACTTTAAATTAAAGTCTGTGTTTCTTTCAAATAAGTCGACTAAAGGTTGCCAATCTTTGTCTGAAAGAAAGTAAAGTTTTGCGTCTCTTGTCATAAAATTATAAATATTTAAGTAATGAATTTATATAAAATATGCATACTATAAATATTGCGACTTTATCGTTGGCATTGCATGCCCGACGAATTTCTACTTGTTATGTGCCGATATTATTGATAAAATAGTTCACTATTTTTAAAAATTTTGATCCATTTGTCAAGAAAGTCTTTTGAAAGTGACTTTTCTTTTATAGCAACGAAATTCGAATAAAGTGAGCTCTGGCCTTAAATAATATAATATAGCTGAGATTCTGGATTTTTATCATTTTTAAATTTTGGAGTTTCAATTTTAAAAATTATCCAGGCATTTTTTGTTGTATCATTTC
>JAYTHI010000168.1:0-4897 GCA_043732685.1 Ferruginibacter sp.
ATTATAACAACAGGCATATAAATTATTTATACGTTAAAATTTTTAATTCCTTCCGGGCTAACAGGTGTAAAAAATTAATTAAGTTTCCATCCGGATCACTGAAAACTAATGAAAAATTTCCCCCAAGGCATTGAGGTCTGCTGTTGTACAATATCATTGTTTACATTTTTAATGCGGTCAAATTCTTTATGCACATTCTCTGTAAGCAATTCAATTATTATACTTTTGTTACTAAATGGTTCAGCAACAGTACCACCAAACATAGTTATAGTCCCGGTGCTTCCTATTGCTAATGTGTAAGTGCTTGTTACAAGTTCTGCAAAATCTTCTGAAAAACATTCTGCAGTTACGTCTTTTACTTATTCAAAAAATTCTACTAAACGTTTAATGTCTGCGGTAATAATTATTAACCACAATAATCTCCTAAATTTTTGTTTTATAATCTACTAAGCATTCAACATTTTTTCCACTGGCTTGCTCATTTGTTTTAATAAAAAGTTTGGGGCAATCCTACTGATTACTTTTATAGCTTTGGCAATTCCCGGGTAAATTTCAAAGGTATTATTTGTTAATCCTTTTAAAGCTAACGCAACTAATTTGTCTGCATCCATCAATGTTTTAGGGTCAACATCAGTTACAAATTTAACATTTAATGGTGTTTTTTGCACCGGGAGCTATTAGTTCAAAAACTTTAATATTTGTATTTCTTAATTGGACTCTTAAAGATTTTGTGTAAGAACGAAGTCCTGATTTTGTAGCGCCGTAAATTGGCGAAATTGGAAATGGAATTAGTGCAAGCCCGGATGTTACATTCATAATTACCGAACTTTTTTGAGTTTTTAAATGTGGCAATAATTGTTGTACCATACGAATTGGGCCTGATAAATTAATTTCAATTTCTTTGGTAATATTTTCTAAACTAATAGAATTGTCCTGCAAATTTATTTTCCGCATTTCGCCTGCATTATTGATTAGCATATTAAGTTGTGGAAACTGTGTTATTACTTTTTGGCAAAGTTCTGTAATTGATTTTATTTCGCTTATATCACTTTGAAAAATGTGAACATTGGGGAATTGTTTTTTTGTTTGGTCAAGTTTCTTTTGATTTCTGCCTGTAATAATTACGGTGTTTCCCATTTCAAGCAATTGCTTTGTAAATTCAATACCCAAACCACTTGTACCACCTGTAATTAGGATGGTGTTATTTTTTAAATTCATCTTATAAGTTGTTTAAAATTATTTTACAAAGATGAATATGTTTCGAAAATTTCTTGTGGTAATGGTTTAAGTATAAATGGTGATGGTTTAAGTTTTTTCGTTTTCCTGCAATGTCAAATAGTCTTCACGGTACTGTTTGGGTGTCCTATTTTCAAATCGTTTAAAAAATTTTGTAAAGTTTGATGGGTCATATGTCAAAACTGAAGCAATCGCGCTAATGGATTGGTCATTTTTCTGCAACATAGCTTTTGCAATAGTCATTATCTTTTCTTCATAAAAAAAGCAGGGATGTAAACCTGTCGCCACTTTTATTGTGTTACTCAAATGTACAATATGTATATGTAATACGTTTGCAAGGTCTTTTATCTCAAACATTTTTGATGCTCTTCCTTCTACAATATCCAACAAATGTCTATCCAAAGCACTTAAATATTCTCTGGTAATTTCCTGCTGTCTTGCTAATATTTTTTTTGGTATGTCCATAATTGTAGATTATAATATAAGGTTAGTAATACGACCTAATGTTTGTTGTGCGATTGCTTTTTTCAGGTAAACAACATATAATATGCTTGCTTTTTAAATATGCATCAATGAATGCACGCTTCGATGATTTTCTTTGAACATACAGACTACAATTGAGATTGTCCGCAGGTATTATTTTGCTATATTTTTTTGACCTGTCGCCAATCTTCATTTTTCTTAGTTGAGCATTGAATTGTTGTACATTGATTGAATCTTTTCCTGCAAATACCGCACTCATTTTAATGCTATTTCCTTTAGGTATTGTTTCAAGTCCCGGCATACCGGGAATAATAATTTTTCCTTTTAAAGCCTGATGTAATTCCAGTTTTTCCTGGTTGTTTAACTTGATAAATCGTATCGATAAAAGAGAATCTTCCTCGGTTTCATATTCTCTTTTTACGTTTAAATTCTTGCTATAAATACCGTTAAATTTATCTTTAAATTTTGATTCATCCATAAATGTGTTCACTTTACGAATGTTATCAAGTCCCTTAAAATTAAGGTGAATATTCCAGTTCATTTTAATGTCGCCTACAAAAATTCCATCACTTTTCTGACTGTCAAAATTAAAATTCAGAATAACTCCGCCATTTACAATCTGTTTTGTCCAACGTTCCCTTCTCGGATCATTATCATCAGTAATTCCATTCCAATTGGTAATATGTACATTTCCATCGTCAATAGTAACCTTATCTTTTGCATCAGCCTTATATGGACTTATGGTTGCTGCATAATAGTAAGGCAGTTCAGGAATAAAAACTTTAAGCTGCTGCTTGCCGGCAATCTCAGCATCTGACGAGCACCATCCTTCATCACCAACATTTCTTATAAAAAAACTCCAGGTATCATTCATAGTTACAGCGCCATCCGCATTGATTGTCTCTTGCTCATCGGTTAAAATAAACATACCAAAAACCGGGTGTGATTCTGCAGTCCAGGTATTGGCCGGATCATGACCTATATCAATGCCTGCCATCCCGGTAACAATCGCTAATTTATTGTTAACCATTGCCCTGGCTTCAGACTGCGCGTTATCAACAGCATCATGAAAATGATTCCACCATATATTATAATCGTCATCAACTGGGCCCGGGAACTCATCACTATCAAATTCAAGCGCTAAAAATTGATTGGCAGGCGGGCCATTACTTCCCAAATACAAGGAAGAATCCGGTGATTGAAGATAAAAGTTGTAATCATCATCTGCATAACTGGGTGAATGATCAATAAAATTTACAATCCCCACTTCTGTTACAGGAAACCAGTTCATATGACCACCATGCCTGTTAAATAATACTGTACAGCCTATTTGACCATTATTAAAATGAAGTTCCTGGCTTGTACAGGTACGGCTTGTTTTCCAATCTGCAGGGTTATCGCTTAAAGGGCATTGGGCATATGTCCATGGGGCTTTGCCATTTACGAGTTTATATTGCCAGTTTGGGTTTAAGGGAAATAAATTATAATCATATTTCCATTGTCTGGTGTTTTGATTGTAGGCTGCAATATCCATAGACTTATATACCGGAGGGGTGCAACCCATTAAAAAAAATGTAACAACAACTATTGGAAACAATCCAATATAATTTTGAAGTTTCATAATCGTAATTTTAATAAGATAATTTGAATAAGTTTTTTCTATTCCGTATCAATTAATTTAATTGTGAAATTTTTACCAAATTGCTGCTTACCTATAGAAAAATACCTTCATTGCCCCTTCAAAAAATAAGGTATAAAAAAGCTTTTTAAAGAGGGCATTGCGGTGTATTTTTACGTTGACTGAAAACGCAGTAAATTAGCTTTTAGGGAGTTAAGACCGGACTGTTCTTTGTATTTATTGGATTTCTGAATGTTGTTTTGTTTTTGCGAAACTGTATTGTTTTTTCGATATTGTTTTGCTGATCTTTTGAATCATCAAAACTTTTACCTGCTTAAAAATATGGTTTATCTTTTTGATATCATATTTTCTATGTTTGTTTTTTTTTAGCACTGCAAAGCTTTACGCTTACTCAACCGGCATTAATTATTTTATTTTTAATCGAAATTCTTTTTGTTTGGTCATCTATCAGCTGTCTGCTGCCAAGGATAAAATATTTTCACTGGTTCAACAGTTTTATTTTTACGGGAGGAGCACTTGCTGGTATCGATACCCTATTTTTCAAACATATAAATTTGCATGGGTATGGTTACGGATTCCTTGCTCAGGGGAAGCTTCATTTTTTCAAGTATGTCGTTTACCAGGTATTCCCCCCACCGTTGCTCAGGTATCCCAAGATTCATAGTTCGGTAAATCCTATGGGTAAAATATGTTGCAGAAATCGGCTTATAAATACTTATCCGCTTAGAACCATTTGCCCTTGTGTGCTACGGCACGCATAATCTTTATAATCAAAAGTTACGGTATCATCACTTTCGTCAATAATGCTATGCGGTGATTGCTGATGGCTACTTTATAGGTATCAGGCCCGGTTATTTAATAACGGTATGCGGGCCGCCAAAAGGAGTTTTCGGTTAATTACCTAAGCTTTTTGGTACAATGCATTAAATAATGCTATAGCATCTGTATGCGCAGGTAATGGTGCATCCCTTTTTCTAATCATTATTTTCAATGCCTGTAAAAATTTTATTTTGTAAATTGGTGTTGCAGGTTGCTTATCCATTTCCAGCCTGCTGTTAAGGGTAATAGATTTTTACCAGTTACAAGGTTTTATATTTATATTAACTGGAATTTATTTATCGCATTGCAATGCCTATTTTACCAAAAGGTTTTGTGCGCATAAAGCATTATGGTATTTTAAGCAGCACTTCCAAAGAATCCTGTACCCGTATCATTAAAGCACAATTACCGGCAATAAAAGACCGAATAAAACCAGTAGATAAATTATATAATCCAAAGCAATGTCCTTGTTGTAAAAAGGAAACGATACATATAAATTAGTAATTTAACCGCCATGGATCGCCAGTCCATTGTGAAGAACTGGCAATAAATATATTGGAACTTAATGCCTGAAAATAAAACTATATGGGGAAGATGCATACCAGATGCCGTCACAAAAAAACTATTTAATTTTGGTATTTTTAATAAAAAATAAAAATACCAATCGGTATAAAATGGTATTAGTAAAATTGGCTAATTATAATCATGTAGACCTCGGTA
>JAYTHI010000169.1:0-4776 GCA_043732685.1 Ferruginibacter sp.
TAACCGTTATTTTGACCTGATGGTAAAGGAAATAATTGCACAAAACGGTTTAATAGATAAGTTTATCGGCGACTGTATAATGGCGGTATTTAAAGGGCCATTTAACCTGGACAGGGCCATTGAAGCTTGCCTTGCGATTAGAAATAAAATTGAGGAACTTCCCGGAAGTATTGATTTTTTACCCAAAGTATCGATAGGGGTAAATTGCGGAGAAATGATATCCGGTAATATTGGGTCCGCTACTTTGAGAAGGCTGGACTATACCGTAATTGGCGATGCTGTAAATACGGCGCAGCGTTTACAAAGTGTAGCTGCAAGCGGTCAGATATTAATAAACGAAGCTTGTTACGAAAAAATAAAACAATCTTTTAATTGTAAAAAAATTGGACCTTTTTTTCTTAAAAATAAAATGAAAGAAGTTATTGTATATGAGGTAATGAATTAATAGATACTTAAAATATTTTTAAAAATAAGCTTCAAACTTTATAAGACAATTATTATGAAGTAATTCATTTTAAATATTGCCGTAGATCGGCCAATATAATCCCACGCTGTACTTCACCGTTCTGCAAAGTTCTACAATACATTCCCTACTGCAGGACCTCCGTATTACCTTCATCAACTATTTTTTGCTATTTCCGCACATGCCCTATGACTAGAATTTATACTTATGATAGAACAACAATTCCTTTTCCGCAGGGAGGATTGAAGAAGTCTATAGGTTTATTTATGTTCGGGCGGATTATTAAAGCTAGTTTAATTACCGTTTGGAAGTTATAAAGTAAGGTGAAGTACACCTTTAAAAATCATTTTATCAACATACTGTGTTTAGCTAATATTGTACGAGTTTGAATACCATAAAAGTCAATAATATCTGCTAATGGCTATTTCAGTTGCATTATAAAACGCAATAACAGCCTGAATTAATTAATAAAAGTAGAAAGGATTTTTCCTGACCAAAGTTCGGATCAGCAGGTACCGTTAAGTATTTTTTTAGCGTCCATGTATACCTTACCTAAATTTTTATGAGAAAGCAGGACCAATTAGTTTCATTTTTTTCTTAAAAATATAAAATGAATAAATAGTTCACATAAATATTTTAATTAATCTAAAAACTGTTTAATAAAATTAAATATAAAACCAGCCTTCTGATTTAAATAATTTGTTATGAGAAAAATAAGTTCGATATTTAACAAATTCAATTTTTTAATTATTTAATAAAATAAACCGTTAGGTCTACCATGAAGTGCAGAAATATTTTTACTTGTCTTTTGCTCCTCTTAACCTTTCATAAAATTTCTTTTGCTCAAAGTACTCAAATCAGAGGTTTTGCAGATATCAATACCAGTTTCCAACATAACAAAGTTACTTTTGGTTTTGGTGAAGAAGATCTTTTTATAACTTCTGTATTAAGTGATAAAATTTCATTTTTAGGTGAGAGTGTTTTTAAATTTACACCATCCACTCCAACAACTTATTCGGTAAGCATAGAGCGTATAATTATTAATTACAATATTAAGGGTAACAATAATTTAATAATAGGTAAAATACATACGCCTGTAAATTATTGGAATGATAGTTACCATCACGGTAAGGTATTTTTTCCTACCATTGACAGGCCTATATTATTTGCAGCTAACATTATCCCACTTCATACCATCGGCGCTGGATTACAAGGTTTTGATTTAGGGAATCTTAAATTTGGTTACGATTTTTTTGTTGGTAATGGAATAGAAACAATGGAAACAGTAGATAATGGTACCCATAAGTCAATTACTGCAGCAATACACATTAAACCTGCTGATAAATTAAGGATCGGAGCCTCCTGGTATCATGATGCTATCTCTAAAGGAGCCGAAGTAAATAATAAAGTGTTAGCCTGGAAAGTGAATCAAAATTTATTTTCCGGGTCTGTATCAAGATTTGGAAAGAAAATAGAATTTCTGGCGGAAGGCACGGCTGGCTTTAATAGCACCGATACTACAGGTTCAAAAACTACCATTGCTGCCTATTTATATGCAGGGTATAAAATAACAACTAAATTAGTGCCTTACCTGCGCTTGGATGAATTACATTATCAAAAGGGAGAAATGTATTACAATGTAAATAATACCACTTCTGTAATTGCAGGTTTAAGGTACGAAATAAATTATTTGGCCGTGGTTAAGATGGAATATCAATACCAACATTCAGATAATCTAAACAGTACAAATAAAATCACTTTACAATTCGCTATTGGATTTTAACATGAAAAAAATAACACTAATAATATCTAATTTGCGGGGCTATAAATCATTAACCAAATTTTTGTTGCTATGGTTGATGCTATTATTAGTTAACAGTGTAAAAGCGCAGGAAACAACATTGGTTGCAGTTGGCAATCCTGCAGGTGTTCCCACTGAAATGAAATTGGCAGAATTGAAATCAATATTGTTAGGAGAAAAGCAGCGTTGGAAAAATGGTAACCGCATTATTATTGCGCTTATGAAAACCAATACTATTATAGGTAAAAACACGTCTGCAAGAATGTATGATATGACGGGGGATCAGTTAAATAAATATTGGCTGGCATTGGTTTTTCAAGGAAAAGCACAGGCACCCACTTTTTTTAATACCACCAATGATCTTGAAAATTTTGTAGCTCAAACACAAGGAGCAATTGGTATTGTTGATAAACCTATTGTAGATGGTGAATTAAGATCTGTTATGGTGAATGGTCAAAAAACATTTTAATAAAAGAAAATAAATGTTTTTACTATTTGTATTCTTGTACATTATTTATAATTTTTGTAAATGCAGATTAACCTTAAAACTAAGATTTGGCTCACCATTGGTTCCATCGTGTTGATGTTCTCCTTTTTTACCCTTTTTTATTTCCCCTTTCAACAACAAAAATTACTGATCAGTAACTACAATACAGAAGTACAAAATTTGGCAAATACGGTTGCGTTAGGGGTAAAAATAGCCATAACCGAGCAAAATTTTGAAGGTGTCCAAACTGCGATTGAATTTGTAAAAGATGATTCACGCCTTCAATTTGTTAGTATGCTTCAGTATGATACCGTATGGAATAGTGCACATACTGATTTCCAAATAAAAAAAAATGTTTTTAAAACTTTCCCCGAAAAAGAACATCCTGATCCCAATATTATTTCTACAGATTCAATTATTGTTAAGAAAGCTTCCTTTTCTACAAGTATGATGACAGGCGCTATTTTACTTGGTTTTAGCACTAAAGAAATTATTGCGAGTAATGCTAAAATTCAACGTGCAGCATTACTTGTAAGTGGAATTGTTTTTTTTATTGGCATACTTCTCGGCTTATGGTTAGCAAAAAATATATCAGTGCCAGTTTTGGCTTTGCGTGATGCTGCAAAACGGGTAGGAGAAGGATTGCTTGATCAAAAAATCGAACGTATTCCTAAAGATGAAATAGGAGAATTAGCCAAAGCATTTAATAAAATGGTGGCAGATATTGCCAGCAACAGAACCGCATTAAACGAAAAAAATAAGGAGCTTTCCACTACAGTACTTGCCTTAAATAATACCTTGCTGGAACTAAAAAATACCCATGCTCAATTGATTCAATCAGAAAAAATGGCATCGCTTGGCGAGCTTACTGCGGGCATAGCGCACGAAATACAAAATCCTTTAAATTTTGTCAATAATTTTTCGGAAGTAAATACAGAGTTACTCGAAGAGTTGCAGGAAGAAATTGAGAAAGGTAAGTTTGAAACCGTTAAATTATTGACCGCTGATATAATTGTAAATGAGCAAAAAATAAATCACCATGGGAAACGTGCAGCTGGCATTGTAAAAGGAATGTTGCAACACAGCAGAAGCAGTACTGGTGTTAAAGAACCAATAGACATAAATATTCTTGCTGATGAATATTTACGTTTAGCTTACCATGGGCTCCGTGCAAAAGATAAAATGTTTAATGCCACTATGAAAACCGATTTTGATGTAACCATCGGCAACATTAATATTGTGCCGCAAGATATGGGAAGGGTAATTTTAAACCTTATTACCAATGCATTTTATGCCGTAACGGAAAAGAAAAATAAAGTAGGAAATGGGTTTGATCCAACTGTTACCATTACTACAAAAAAGATAGACAATAACGTTGTAATTACCGTAAAGGATAATGGTAGCGGTATACCTCAATCTATTGTTGATAAAATTTTTCAACCTTTTTTTACAACTAAACCTACGGGACAAGGCACAGGCTTAGGGTTAAGTATGAGCTATGATATTGTAACTAAAATGCACGGTGGTACAATACATGTTGATTCTACATTAAATGAGGGGTCTAATTTTATTATTAATTTACCAATATAATTGTATTTGAATGAAAATTTTAGTGGTGGATGACGAAAGCGATATAAAAGTATTATTTCAGCAGCGTTTTAGAAAGGAAATACGGGAACAGCTGATTGAGTTTGTTTTTGCATTTTCCGGCGAAGACGCTTTGCAGTATTTAAATTTTCATGAACATGAAGCAGTTTTAATATTATCTGATATAAATATGCCCGGCATGAGCGGGTTGGATTTATTACAGCGAATAAAACAAAAAAAAATGCAGCCTGCGCCGGTGGTGATGATGATAACTGCCTATGGTGATGCAGAAAATTTTGATAGGGCCAAACAATTGGGTGCAGATGATTTTTTAACCAAGCCGTTGGATTTTGCATTGTTAAAGGAAAAACTTAAAAGCATACATTGATGGTAAAAATATTAGTGGCTGATGATGAAACGGATTTGGAATTTCTCATC
>JAYTHI010000170.1:0-4761 GCA_043732685.1 Ferruginibacter sp.
TCGTTTTATTGTTCTTAAGCTGTGACTTACATAGGCGAAGCCATGCTTAATAATAAAAAGATTTGAATACTAAAGAGCTCGATTATCTTTAATTTTTGCTATTTGTTGATTTTTTCATGAAGGAAATATGCTTATACAGATATATTTTTTATTATTTTTTAAAATGTAAATATTACTGAAGTGAAATAATAACAATAAATCTTGTTTTAAACAGTATCTTGTCGAATTACTATATTTAAATGCTTTTTTTAATCCTTATAAAATGAAAGTTCTGGTGACAGGTGGTGCAGGTTTTATCGGCTACCATTTAATAAATAAATTAATAACAAAGGGCTTTACTGTGGTGGGATTGGATTCTATCAATGATTATTATTCGTTAAAATTAAAGTACGACAGACTCGATTGTGCCGGAATAGAAAAGGCGTACATACAATATAATACCCTTGTTGAAAGTACTTCAATGCGCAACTATGCCTTTATTCAGCTTAAGTTGGAAGATAATATTAATCTGGAACAATTATTTAAGGACCAACAATTTGATATTGTTATAAATCTTGCAGCACAAGCAGGCGTGAGATATAGTATTACCAACCCATCTGCTTATATCAATAGTAATATTGTAGGCTTCGCCAATTTAATTGAAAACTGCCGCAAATTTACCATCAGGCATTTTGTATACGCCAGTAGCAGCAGTGTGTATGGTCTAAATGAGGTTATACCCTTTAACACCGACCAAACCGTAGATCATCCTATTAGTCTGTATGCAGCCACTAAAAAAAGTAACGAACTTATAGCACATGTGTACAGCCATTTGTACCATTTACCTACAACAGGCTTACGCTTCTTTACAGTTTATGGCCCATGGGGCAGACCGGATATGGCCATGTTTTTATTTACAAAAGCTATTTTGGAAGGCAATCCCATTGAAGTTTTTAACAATGGTGAAATGGAAAGGGACTTTACTTATATTGATGATATAGTGGATGGCGTTTTAAAAGTTGTAGAAGCCATACCAACCGGAAATAAAGACTGGAGCGGACTTGAGCCAAACCCTTCTTCTTCCAAAGCTCCCTATAAATTATATAATATTGGAAATAGTTCCCCTGTAAAACTAGTGGATTTTATAGCTGCAATTGAAATAAAATTAGATAAGAAAGCAGAAAAGATAATGATGCCAATGCAGCCGGGTGATGTGCATAAAACCTATGCGGATGTAGATGATTTAAAAAATAATGTTGGATATAACCCGCATACCAGTATACAAACCGGTGTAAATAATTTTGTTGATTGGTATTTAGACTATTTTAAGTAAATAAATAAAATGCAATGCCGTTAAGTTAACAGAATGCAAGTGGCGGGTGAGGACACCAGCCACGGCTGCAGAATGCAAGTGGCGGGTGGAGACAATCGCCACGGCAAGTAGCCAGGGTTGGTTTTCCCAACAAACCTTAACTTAACGGCATTGAAATAAAATTATATAAACCACCTATTTTCACGCAAAATTCACAATTAAAATTTTAAGATAATTAATGGAAAAAAATAGTAAGATATACATTGCAGGACATCGGGGAATGGTTGGAAGTGCTATTTTAAGAACATTATCCAAAAATGGTTTCGAAAATGTTGTTATAAAAACTTCTGCCGAATTAGATCTTCGGGACCAGGCCGCAGTTAATCAATTTTTTGATATTGAAAATCCTGAATATGTATTTTTAGCTGCAGCTAAAGTAGGCGGTATTCAGGCAAATAATACTTACAGAGCTGATTTTTTGTATGATAACTTAATGATTGAATCCAATATCATTCATGCCTCCTATAAAATGAAGGTAAAGAAATTGCTTTTTTTAGGCAGCTCCTGCATTTATCCAAAATTGGCCCCGCAACCCTTAAAAGAAGAATATATTTTAACAGGAGCCCTTGAACAAAGCAACGAACCCTACGCTATTGCAAAAATTGCAGGTATTAAATTATGCGAAGCTTATCGCGCCCAGTACGGATGTAATTTTATAAGCGTTATGCCTACCAATTTATATGGAACAGGTGATAATTATGATTTAAATAATTCACATGTATTACCTGCGTTGATGAGAAAATTACATGAAGCAAAAATTTCAAATGCTTCAGAAGCAGTTGTTTGGGGTACAGGAACGCCAAAAAGAGAATTTTTATACGCTGATGATTTAGCTGAAGCCTGCCTATTTTTAATGGAACAATACAATAGTACAGCGCTGATAAATATTGGTACCGGAAAAGACCTCAGTATTATGGAACTTGCCCTCTTAATTCAACAAATTGTTGGCTTTAAAGGCAAACTAATCTTTGATACCTCCAAATTAGATGGTACCCCAAGAAAATTAATGGATGTAAGCCGCCTGCACAATTTAGGATGGAAACATCGCACAGCGCTTGAACCAGGAATAGCCTTAACCTATCAGGATTTTTTAAAAAATAATGCCTGATCAATAAATCGAAATATAAAATAAGTACAAAAGCTCCAATTTAAAAACTACAATTAATTTATGACATCAAGTTCAACTACTCCTTCTAACCCACAAGAAAAAACAGCACTTATAACCGGTATAACAGGTCAGGATGGCGCGTACCTTGCAGATCTTTTATTAGAAAAAGGGTATAAGGTTCATGGTATTAAAAGGCGTTCCTCTTTAATAAACACACAACGGATCGATCATTTATACCAGGATCCACATGAAAAAAATGTTCGGTTTCAACTTCACTACGGCGATATGACGGATAGCACCAACCTTATCCGGATAATTCAGGAAACCCAACCGGATGAAATATATAACCTGGCTGCAATGAGCCATGTGAAAGTAAGTTTTGATGAGCCTGAATATACTGCAAATGCAGATGGTATTGGTACTTTAAGGTTGTTGGAAGCCATCCGAATTTTAGGACTGGAAAAAAAGACAAGGATCTATCAGGCAAGTACCTCCGAATTATATGGTTTAGTACAGGAAGTACCTCAAAGTGAAAAAACACCCTTCTATCCACGCAGTCCGTATGCTGTGGCAAAATTATATGCCTATTGGATTACCGTTAATTACCGCGAAGCCTATGGAATGTATGCCTGCAACGGTATTCTTTTTAATCACGAAAGTCCGTTAAGAGGTGAAACTTTTGTTACCCGTAAAATTACAAGGGCGGTTTCTGCCATAGTTAAGGGAAAGCAGGATAAATTATACCTTGGTAATTTGGATGCAAGAAGAGATTGGGGACATGCTAAAGACTATGTAGATGCCATGTGGCGCATTTTACAACAAGATAAACCGGAAGATTTTGTAATTGCTACAGGCATTACTACCACGGTAAGGGATTTTATTAAATTAACTTTCTTAGAAGTTGGTATTGAATTAGAATTTAATGAACAGGGTATTAATGAAATTGGTAAGGTAAAATCCTGCTCCAATAATAATTATCAACTTGAGGTTGGTAAAGTGGTGGTGGCTGTTGATCCAGAATATTTTAGACCAACAGAAGTAGAATTATTAATTGGTGATGCCACAAAAGCCAGAACCCAATTGGGATGGATACCTAAATACGATTTGGCTGCGCTTGTAAAAGAGATGATGGAAAACGATCTTGCACCCCAAAAATATTAATAAGTTTAAACTGTTTATTATTATCGGATTTGCATAATTAAATTGAATGAAAGTACTAATTGTAGTTCCCGCTTTTCCTTTGGAAATTGAGAACATTAAAGGTGGTGTAAATTCAGCTTTGTCAAATTTATTAAAGGGTTTTTTGTCCCTTCCTATTTACATCAGAGTAGTATCATTTAATAGAGAAATTGTAGCTCCGGTAATAAAAAGCTATGCAGCTAATATCGCCATTCACTATATGCCGGAAAGCAATTTGCCACACGCAATAAACTTTTTGTTTAGGGGGTCGGCTACTATTAAGCAGCAAATAATAGATTTTAAGCCATCCATTGTTCATTACGCTATGAGCGGATACATTTTGCTTACTAAAAATTATTTTGGCTTTACAAACATTAAGCAAATTGTAACCATTCACGGAGTTCCGTTTGCGGAGGCAAAAACAAAAATTAATTTTAAAGAAAAGCTCGTCTATTACACCAATGGAATAATTGAAAAGCTTTTTTGCCCTAAAAATATAATTCATATTTCTGCATATTCGGCTGCGCAGTACCCGGCCAAAAACAGTAGAACTATTATTATACCAAATGCCATAGATCCTGTATATTTTAAGCTGCCAATAAAAAATGTTACCAACAATAAAATAATTTATATTGGCAGCATTGAGGCAAGAAAAAATATTATGTGTATCTTAAAAGCCATTAAAGTTTTAATGGATAAAGAAATATTTTTTACCCTGGCTGTTTTAGGCGGTTTTACAGATGAAGTTTATAAAAAAGAGGTATTGGAATATATTGACAATAATAATTTAAAAAATTGCATAGCCCTTAATGGTTGGACGACACAGCAAGCCGTACAAACCATTTTAGCCCAATCGGATATTCTGGTACTGGCATCTCACCAGGAAACTTTACCAATGGTTATTGCCGAAAGCATGAGCGCTGGAAAAGTGGTGGTTTGTACAGCGGTTGGCGGAGTACCGGAAATGATCAGCCATCAAAAAGATGGTTTTCTTTTTGACAACAGTACAGGGGATAATTTAGTACCCATTTTAGAAAAATTGTATAATAATAATTCATTATTATTGGAGGTTCAGACAGCAGCAAAAAACCGGGCTGCATTAACTTACCATTGCGATATTGTA
>JAYTHI010000171.1:0-75633 GCA_043732685.1 Ferruginibacter sp.
TTAGTGCAGCCCATGAGCAGCATCATTTAGATAAAGCCATTGAAGCATTTATTAAAGTGGGCAAGGCGCTTGCAGTAATCCCAAAAATGTAAACTGATACCTTTTTTGGGGGATGGTAAAATAAAAAATTGGGACCAATATTTTAAAGTGTTGTAAATTTATAAAAGAAGGTTGCAGCCTTCAACATACGATATAGCGTGCTTTAATAAAAATTAAACATGACAGAAAACGCCTTAAATTTTTTAGCTAAGAGTACGATAAAGTCAGGCGATATTGAACATCGCCGAAAAATAAATTTTAATATAGGCAAGTACAATGCTGTTGTGCCAATTGGTAAACAACAATTCGTACACCTTGAAAATACCAAGGAAAAAGCTAAGAATATAAAATGGCATGCGCTTGAAACGCTTGATAAGCAATTGGAAAACTTTGAAAAAAATTTTACATCCCGCGGAGGAAAGGTAATTTGGGCCGAAGATACCGCACAGGCGATACAGGAAATTTTACTTATTTGCAAAGCTAAAGATTGTAAGGTTCTTGTAAAAAGCAAGAGCATGGCTACAGAAGAAATTCATTTAAATGAAGCCCTGATTAAAAATGGTATTGAAAGTGTAGAAACCGACCTTGGCGAATACATTCAGCAATTGGATGGAGAGGCACCTTACCATATTGTAACGCCGGCAATGCACAAAAGTAAAGAAGATGTTGCCCGGCTTTTTAATGAAAAATTAGGTACGCCGATAAATTATACACCGGAAGAATTAACCTTGGTAGCTAGAAAAATTTTACGAAAAAAATATACCAACGCAGAAGTTGGCGTAACCGGTGCCAATTTTATAATCAGCGATATTGGTGGTATTGCCGTTACAGAAAATGAAGGCAATGCAAGATTAAGCTGTGCCTTCCCTAAAACACATATTGTAATTGTTGGCATAGAAAAAGTAATTCCATCCATCGCCGACCTTGCCTTATTCTGGCCCCTGCTTTCTACCTATGGAACGGGGCAAAGGCTTACGGTTTACAATACCATCATCAGCGGACCAAGACAAGCAACTGAAACCGATGGACCGGAAGAGATGTATGTAATTTTATTAGACAACGGGCGTACGAATATTTTAAAAAATCCAAAACAGCGGCAGAGTTTGTACTGCATCAGGTGCGGGGCTTGTTTAAATGTTTGTCCGGTTTATAAAAATATTGGCGGCCATACTTATGGTGCAACTTACAGCGGTCCAATTGGCAGTGTAATTACGCCAAACCTTCAAAATTTAAATGATTTTAAACACCTGAGCTTTGCTTCTTCACTTTGCGGTGCATGCACAGAAGTTTGCCCTGTTAAGATAAATCTGCACGAATTATTACTTGAAAACAGACAGCAATCTGTAGTAAATGGTTTAACAACTTTAAGTGAAAAAATGGCCTGGAAAATTTGGAAAATTGCCAGTTTAAAAAGAGGCATAATGAATATTGGCAGTGGCGATTTAAAAAATAAAATGGTCAACAGCCTCTTTAAAGGATGGGCCAAACACCGCAGTCCGCTTAACTTCAGCCAAAAAACATTTAATGAAATGTGGCGAGAGCAGCAAGCAAAATAAGGGGCTTTATTTAAAAAATGTATAACAAAAACTAACTATATTATTTAGCATCGAATTGGTTAATTCTATTTAAGATCATAACCCATTGACTGCACAAATTTTTAAACCTAACACTTTTCTTTAGCAAATTAATCTTTAATGACAATCCTGATTTACACCATAAATTTCAGTAACAGGTTACAATATATTTGCGACTTTATTTTTAAGGATTTATTGGGAGTTGATTATCTAATTACAGTCGACCGGGAGGATTTTAAGCAATTTACCGGTACAAAAATTAACTATAGTAAGACCCCTATTTCCTCTGTTGAATTTCATGTCATTCCGGTAGCGATCTTATTTGAGCGAACGATTGTTCCTCAGGAAATTAGTTGTTTTACAAGTAATAATTACAAGATTTTTTTTAAAACAGCACCAGTCAGTGATTTTACTTTTGATATTTTTGCAGCTTCTTTTTATTTAATAAGCCGTTATGAAGAATACCTGCCCCACACAGAGGATATCTATGGTAGGTTTGCCTATGAAAATGCATTGGCATTTAAAGAAGAATTCTTAGATATCCCGCTGGTAAATATTTGGGTAAAAGATTTAGTTATTGCAATAAAACATAAATTCCCAAACTTTTTAACCAAGCCGCATACTTTTAAATTTATACCCACTTACGATATTGATATCGCCTACTCCTACAAACATAAGGGTTGGGTTAGAAATATCGGCGGCTTTTTAAAGCAGCCTTCTATGGAAAGAATTAAAGTTTTATTGGGGTTAGAAAAAGATCCTTTCGATGTATATAGTTGGCTGATTGATTTACACCAAAAATATAACCTGCAACCCATTTACTTTTTTTTGCTTGCAGCACGCAACAAAAAATTCGACAAAAATATTTTACCTGATAACAGGAGTATGTGGAGCCTGATTAAAAAACATGCAGAAAAGTATACTATTGGCATACATCCTTCCTGGCAAAGTGGTGATGTTGAAAATTTACTGCAAAAAGAGAAAGGGCAATTGCAAATAATAACTGAAAGAACGATCAACCACTCCCGGCAGCATTATATTCGTTTTACTATGCCGGAGTGTTTTAAGCGCCTTTTGCAGGCGGGTATCAGGGAGGATTTTAGTATGGGGTATGGCAGTATCAATGGTTTCAGGGCTTCAGTTGCAACAACATTTTATTGGTTTGATCTTGAAAAAAATGAGCAGACAACCCTAAAAATGCATCCCTTCTGTTTTATGGATGCCAATTCATTTTTTGAGCAAAAAATTACTCCGGAAGCTGCTTTTGAAGCCCTGGTTCAATATTACAATGCCTGTAAAAACATAGATGGTCAATTAATAACCATTTGGCACAACAATATATTAGGGAGCGGTAAATTATATATAGGATGGGGAGCGGTGTACAAAAATTTTATAGAAAAAATCGCCAACAATACTACTCAACAATAACTTATTTAAGGGGAAATTAAGTGCAACTTTTCCTCCGGATTTTATTTAGCCAGTTTCTTTTTAAAACTATTGTTTACCAGATAAACGCCTAAAATGGTAACGGCCCCACCCACTGCTACAAATAAATTTAAGCGTTCATTAAATATCAGGGCACCCAATAATACAGTAACTACGGGATTGGTATACGCATAAATGGAAGCCTGGGAAGTGGGTAAGTGTTTTAAGGTATACACATAAGCGATGAAAGTTAATACAGAACCAAAAATTACTAAATAGGCAATGGCCCACCATCCATTTGCCGGTATACTACCAATATTTATAACCTTACCGGTTGAATAAGATATTCCAAAAAGTGCGACACATGAAATTAGCATTTGCAAACCAATGCTAAAATAAGGATTAAAATTCCCTGCTTGTTTTTGCGTAAAAAGACTGCCGAATGCCCAGGAAATGGTGGACCCCAGGGCCAATAAGATTCCGAATCTAAAGTCTACATTTAAAAAATCTTTTAAGTGGTCGTAAAAAATTATACATACTCCGCCAAAACCTAGTAAAATACCTGCTGCGGCTTTTTTAGGTAAACGATACCCCGAAAACATGGTAATTATAACAATCCATAATGGCACAATGGCGCCAATTATTGCCCCTAAACCACTGGAAATATATTTAACAGCCCAGGTACTTAAAGTATTGCTCAACATAAAATTGAGCACACTTAAAATAACAATGGTCACCCATTCTTTACCCCTTGGCCATGGATGCTTATTTACTAAAAAATAAACTAAAAACATGGAGCCTGAAATAAGTTGCCTGATAGCACACATTTGTATAGCAGGCAAATAAATTACACCCACTTTTGAAGCAATATAAGTAGTGCCCCAAAAAAAACATACCCATATCAACGCTAGTATAGGCTTACCTCCCGGACGATTGAAGGGTGTTTTATTTATGATATAGTTTGCTACTGCTTTCAGAATCTGTTGTTGAAGGGATGATATATAAAAAAATAAGTTTTGAACAAAGAAATTGAAATAAGAACTTAAGTATACCAGTAAAATTTTTATTGTTTCTGGTATACTATTTTTAACTATTTCAAATATAAAAAGTGGCAGGTTTTACTACCGGCCACTTTTTAAAATACGATTTAAATTACCGGTTTAATGTTTAAAATGGCGCAAGCCTGTAATAACCATTGCCAGGTTATTTTGTTTACAATAGGTTATTGAATCATTGTCCCTGATAGAGCCTCCCGGTTGAATGAAGGATTGAATACCTGCAGCATGCGCAATCTTAACGCAATCATCAAATGGAAAAAACGCATCACTTGCTAAAGCTGCACCGGCTAAATCAAAATTAAATTGCTTTGCCTTTTCTATCGATTGACGCAGCGAATCAATTCTGGAGGTTTGTCCGCAGCCCTTGCCAATTAGCTGCTTATTTTTTACCAATGCAATGGAATTACTTTTTAAATGCTTTGCTACTAAATTGGCAAATTCAAGATCTGCTCTTTCTGCCGCGTTGGTTTCTCTTCCGCCTGCTTCCTTCCAGTCGGTAAAATTACCGGTATCGTTTTGCTGGGTAAGTGTTCCGTTTAATATTGATTTAAATTGATGGGTGGCTGTTAAACCAGTTTTTTGCTTCAATAATATCCTGTTCTTTTTTGTTTTTAAAATTTCCAATGCGTCGGCATTAAAGTCAGGTGCAATTAATACCTCAAAAAATATTTCGTTAATTGCTTCTGCCGTGGCTTTATCAATCGCAGTATTACAAACCAATACTCCGCCAAATGCACTTTCCGGATCTCCTGCAAGGGCAGCATCCCAGGCATCTTTTACCGTATTTCTTACTGCAATGCCACAGGGGTTGGTGTGTTTTATAATGGCAAAAACAACTTCGCCTTCAGGTAAATTTTTTGTAGTATCGCCAATTAGCTGCACTGCTGCATCTACATCTACAAGGTTATTGTAGCTTAGATCTTTACCATGTAATTTATCAAAAATTTCTTCCTGATTACCATAGAAAATACCCTGCTGGTGCGGATTTTCGCCGTACCGCAAAACAGCTTTATTCTTATCAAACGGGTTAACAAAATCAGTCTGGTTAAAGTAATTGGATATCGCCAGATCGTAGCCTGTACAAACATCAAAGGCTTTTATTGCGAACGTGCGGCGCTGTTCCATGGTTGTTTCACCCTTTTGGTCGGCTAATATTTGCTCCAGCAATGCGTAATCTTTCTTAGCTGCAATTACCACTACATCTTTATGGTTTTTAGCTGCACCCCGGATCATTGACGGACCGCCAATATCAATTTTTTCAATAATCAGTTTTTCATCACTGGTAGATTTTACAGTTTCTTCAAAAGGATACAGATCAACAATTACCAAATCAAGTTCCGGAATATTAAATTGTTTCATCTCCTGCAAATCGGTTTCGTTATCTCTTCTTGCCAATATGCCACCAAATACAGATGGGTGCAAGGTTTTAACACGACCGCCCAAAATAGAGGGATAGGTAGTTAAGGATTCAACAGGGATACAAGGAATATTTAAATCTTCAATAAACTTTTGTGTGCCTCCGGTAGAATAAATAGTAATACCAAGCTGGTGCAGTTGAGCAATAATATTTTCTAATCCATCTTTATAAAAAACAGAAATAAGTGCCGATTGAATTTTTTTGTTCATGAATGTAGCTTAATGTGTGCCTTGTTTAATGAGGAAGGCAACACGGGTTTAATATTTTGCGCAAAAATAGTATTTTTTGTTTTGGAAAAAAGAGATGTGGATATAGTGGTTAAATCTTGCAGGTGCGGATTTATTTTCGGGAAATTTATTTTTTGAGAAGAAAGCATCTTAGTACAATTGAGCGTACTAATGAGTGACCAAAAATATTTCGGCGCGTGAATTCCGGGTAATTTCCCAGAAATTTTTGCCGGCAGTAATGGGCTGCGAACTTCCAAAGTTTTTGATAATATCAATGCGCAACGGAGAAATATTACGACTTAAAAGGTAATTTTTTGTGATCGTTGCCCGCTCATTGGCAAGACTTAGGCAAGCTGCAGCACTTCCTTCGTTTTTATAGGCATGCCCTGCAATTACAAAGGTAAAAGAGGGATTAGCAACAAGAACCTTTATAACACTGTCCAATACAGCATAAGTAGCACCCGATAAAAAGGCTTGCCCGTTTACGAAAGGAATAATAATGGCATTTTTATCAGGACAACCATTATTTATTTTACTCCCGTATTGAGTTGGACAACCATCCTCCGCATCAGGGATACCATCTTCATCCAGATCAGAAAAGGCCAATGGTGGTGGAGGTAAGGGATAATTTAAAATCATTTCTACCCTGCAATTATATTCAATTATTTTTTTTTCTACTTTAAGATGTGCCGAACGTAAATTACCAAATCCTTTTAAAGAAGCTATCCGGCTACTATCAACACCCCGGCCCAAGATATATTCTTTAACTACCAGTGCCCGATTAAGCGATAAATAATAACAAATAGAATCTGTGCCTTCATCAACATGAGCAAAGCCTTCAATAGAAAGCGTAATAGAATCATGTGCCAATAATATATTAACAACACTATCAATAACCTTATAGGTAAAGGCCTGGTATAGGGCAGATTGTTTGTATTGAAAAGGTACTATATAAACTTTTTGACTGGTCTTTTTTGGCAGGCTATCAGCAGCTATCATTGTACGTAAGGGATGCGAGAATCCTGCTGTTACGGAAACTGACAAAATAAGTGCTATCAGCCATTTATGAAAGAATATATGTTGCATCATTGCCCGGTAAAGAGGTAAAGCTGGTGTTTATAAAGTTAAAAATAAGTCTTCAGGATACTAAATTATACAATACCCAATTACATGCCGATATTGTAAATAAATGCGCCTTGCGTTGCAACGGCATAAAAATTTAAATTTAATGCAGCACATTCCTGCTGCCATTGGTCAATTTTCCATTTAGGGTTTGTAGCATCAATAATATAATGCTTACAGTCAAAAACCTTGTTTAGCATGGCTATTGACAGCTTCGGATTTTTTGAAATAATCAAAATGTCAACCTCAATTTTTTGCAATGGCACTTCAAATTGCAAGGATTTGTCAACCACAATAATTTTTTTGTTGCCAATCTGATAGTAAAATTGATTCTTCAAATTTAATGAAGTTTCTTTTAAAGTTGTTAATTGCAGTGCAAGCCTGGAAGGTTTTAAACTAAAATTTTGTTCAGGTCCATTTTTTGTTAAAATACTATCCCCAATAAAATGGTAGGTATTGCCCTGTACCAAATCTATGGCCTGGTGTTGCTGTATATTATAAACAATTAATTTCTGTTGATTTTTAAATTGCCAGTCCTGATAAGCTATTAGTACAGTAAAAAACAACAGGCAATATAAAGCAACCCTAAAACTAGCTTTATTTTTATTTAGTAACCAACTGCCGGCACCAATGACGATGCCGTACAATAAACAGGTAGACAGCAGGGTTGATGGAATTTTCTCCCATAAAGAATAAGGCAACCCGCTTACCCAAATAATATACTTATTCATTCCCCAAATCATCCAATCAACTATTTTACCCGCAAATAGACCAAGGTAAGGTACCCAGGAAACGGAGACCAGGGCTATTTCTGCATAAAGAATTACAGTGGATAATGGCACCGCAATGATATTGGTAAACAGAAAAAAATTAGGAAACTGGTGGAAATAATAAATACAAATGGGAAAAGTTAGTATTTGTGCCGCCAGCGAAATAGCCACCAATTGCCATACCATATTGAGGTACTTATTTTTAATGTACAGCCAATTACAAATGGAATTTTGAAAAATAACGATACCTATAACTGCGAGAAACGACAATTGGAAACCAACATCCCATAAAAAATAGGGATTATAACAAAGCATTACAAATGCAGCAGCAGCAAGGGTATTGTAGGTAGAGGATGCTTTAGAGAAATTTTTTCCAATAGCAATAAAAGTAAACATTACGGCAGAGCGAACTACGGAAGCCGCAGCACCTGTTAAAATAGAAAATATCCACAGGCAGCATAATATTAAAACAACCTGCAATAATTTTGATTTTTTAATGAAGGGAATTTTCGAGAAAATTAGTACCAGTAAGGCATAAATTAAGGCAAGGTGCATACCCGAAATTGCAATGATATGCACTACACCGGTATTGCTGTAAGCTTGTACCAAATCCTTATCAAGATCGTTGGTATAGCCAATTAATAAAGCTTCCGCAAGGCCAAGCCCATCCTTACCGGGAGGTATATTTTTTCTAAGGATGAAAAGAACTTTATCCCTCGCTGTAAAAATAAATCGGGTAAAATAATTGATGTCTTTACCATCCAATATTACCCAATCGGTCGATTTTAAAAATACATTGTGAAAGGTAGATTGAAAGGCAGCGTATTGTTGATAATTAAATGCGCCGGGATTACCCGAATTTTTAATTTGCTGCAAATTTTTATGAAGCAAAATTCTATCCCCGTATTGCAAAACGTTGCCGATAGAATCTTTCGCAAAATACAAGAGCAATTTTCCTTTGCAGGGGGTAACAACAGCCCCATGAATAACAGCCTCCACATAACCAGTTGCTTTATCCGATTTAGCTTTCGAAATCAACGGTTCATTAATGCGCACCACCAAATAATCACTATCCTTATAATAATGCCCATACCAATTGCTGTTATGGCGAACATCATTTTGCCGGGTTAATAATAAACCAACACAAATTAATACCAGATGCAAAATTAAACCTTGCAACCATTGAAGTTTAAACCGTATAAAAAGTGGGAATAAAAAGAATAATAAATAGGCAATACCAAAACAAATTGCGCCCAAAAGTGATATACTTAATGACAATTGCAATTCCCATTGTAAAATGATGCCTGCAATAAGCGGCAGCAGCAACCTAACAAATGGTGCTTTTTTATGAAGGGGTACGCGGAAAGGGTTGGACATTTTATAAGGTACAGAAATTATATGGAAAGCTAAGCTATAAGCCTTTGTATGCCGAATTTAATCAGGAATTTCTAAAGACAGCATTTTTGAAAGCCAGTAGATAATGCTTTACAATATACTAAAACCCTAATATCATTTTTTAAGATAATCCGTTAAGAAAACAACCTAAATAATTACCAATTATTAGTAAGAAAAATACTGGCTTAAACTTTTATTTGAAATTAATTACCACCCCTTTGGTATTTAATTTTGGTGGACCACCTTTACACTTCAGGAGATGATCCACCAAAAATGGTTGTTTTATTTGCTTAAATGCATACTGCGTTCTTTATATAGTTGTCTAAAATATGGATCGCGTAAATCTTTTATAAAACGAATGGCTTCACCGGTACTTTTCATCTCCGGACCTAACTCTTTATTTACACCAGGAAATTTATTGAAAGAAAATACAGGCTCTTTAATAGCAAAGCCTTTCAATTTTTTCTCATAAGTAAAATCGCTTAATTTATTTACACCCAACATTATTTTAGTAGCAATATTTAAGTACGGTATTTGGTAAGCTTTTGCTATAAAAGGTGTAGTACGACTAGCTCTTGGGTTAGCTTCAATTACAAATACATTACCATCTTTAATGGCAAACTGGATATTTATAAGTCCTTTAATATTTAATTTACGCGCAATTTTTTCTGCATAATGTTCCATGGTTGTTACTACCAATGGGGTTAAATTAAATTGCGGTAAAACAGCATTGCTATCGCCACTATGAATACCGGCAGGTTCAATATGTTCCATTACCCCCATGATGTGAAATTGCTCTCCATCAAAAATGGCATCAATCTCTGCTTCCTGGCAACGATCTAAAAAATGGTCGATCAAAATTTTATTTCCCGGTAAATGCTTTATTAAACTAAGGATACCTTTTTCCAGTTCATCATCATTTAATACAATCCTCATTCTTTGTCCGCCAATTACATAACTAGGCCTTATCAATACCGGATAACCAACCTGCTTAGCCACTTCAATTGCTTCATCGGTATTGTAAGCCGTACCATAATTTGGATAAGGAATATTTAGTTCCTTTAAAGTATCGCTAAACCTGCCGCGGTCTTCGGCAATATCCATGCTATCGAAAGAAGTACCAATAATTTTTATACCCTTTTCGTGTAATTTTTTTGCCAGTTTCAAAGCTGTCTGTCCACCCAATTGAACGATAACACCTTCCGGTTTTTCATGTTCAATAATCTCCCATAGATGTTCCCAGAATACGGGTTCAAAATATAATTTATCTGCAATATCGAAATCGGTAGAAACGGTTTCGGGGTTACAATTTATCATGATGGCCTCGTAACCAGCTTCTTTTACCGCCAGTAAACCGTGTACACAACAGTAATCAAATTCAATACCCTGACCAATTCTGTTTGGTCCGCTACCAAGTACTATAATTTTTTTCTTTTCAGAAACAATCGATTCATTCGACTCCAAACCCGATCCAATTGCAGCATTTACCGGCGCATTTTCAAAAGTAGAATAAAAGTAAGGTGTCTTTGCTTCAAACTCTGCACTGCAGGTATCCACCATTTTAAATACCCTTGTAAGTCCAATGGCTTTTCTGCGTTGGTAAATTACTTCGGCATCATCTTCCTTCATTATCCTAACGATTTGTTCATCACTAAATCCTAAAAATTTAGCCTGCTTTAATAGTTCGTCGGGCAGGGTTTTAAGGTGATGTTTTGCGATCTCTTTTTCACAATCGCATATTTTTTGAATCTGATAAATAAACCACCTGTCAATACCGGTACTTTCGCAAATTCTTTTTACACTGGCTCCGGCCATCAGCGCATCTTTTATGCGAAAAACCCTATCCCATTTCGGAATCTTGATGTATTCTATTAATTCATCGGCATGCATTAAACTTTTGCCGTAATATCCTAAGCCTACAGCTTCATTTTCTAAACTCTGACAAGCTTTTTGCAATGCTTCCGCAAAGCTTCTGCCAATCGCCATTACCTCACCCACACTCTTCATTTGAAAACCAAGGGTATCGTTGGCACCTTTAAATTTATCAAAATTCCAACGGGGAATTTTTACGATCACATAGTCCAGCGCCGGTTCAAAATAGGCCGAAGTAGATTGCGTAATTTGATTTTTTAATTCGTCCAGATTATAACCGATGGCTAATTTGGCAGCAATTTTTGCAATGGGGTAACCGGTAGCTTTACTGGCAAGCGCAGAGGAGCGACTAACTCTTGGATTAATTTCAACTACAATTAATTCTTCGGTTTGCGGATTTAGTGCAAACTGAACATTACAGCCGCCGGCAAAATTACCCAGTTCGCGCATCATCCTAATGGCAGTGTTGCGCATTAATTGGTAGGCGGTATCGCTCAAGGTCATTGCAGGCGCCACTGTTATGCTATCTCCTGTATGTATGCCCATGGGGTCAAAATTTTCAACCGCACAAATAATTACTACATTATCATTGTTATCTCTCAATAATTCCAGTTCAAATTCTTTCCATCCTAAAACGGCTTTCTCAACCAATACTTCGTGAATAGGAGATGCAGTTAAACCATTATTAAGCGCTTCGTCTAATTCTTCTTTTTTAAATACAATACCACCACCAGTGCCACCCAATGTAAAGGAAGGGCGTATCACCAGGGGAAAACCAATTTCCTGTGCAAATTCTTTTCCTTCTAAAAAGGAATTGGCGGTTCTTGCAGGGCAAACAGGAATATTCATTTGAATCATCCATTGGCGAAACTTCTCTCTATCCTCAGCTTTATCGATGGCTTTAATATCTACGCCAATTAGTTTAACATTATATTTTTCCCAAATACCCAATTCATCAGCCTCTTTACAAAGGTTAAGCGCTGTTTGTCCGCCCATGGTAGGCAGCACCGCATCAATTTGATTTTCTTCCAGAATTTGTTCGATGCTTTCGGCTGTTAATGGCAACAGGTAAACACGGTCGGCCATCATGGGGTCTGTCATAATGGTAGCTGGATTGCTGTTGATCAGTATCACTTTAATACCTTCTTCCCTTAAACTTCGGGCAGCCTGGGTACCTGAATAGTCAAATTCGCAAGCCTGGCCTATAATGATGGGGCCGGAGCCAATAATTAATACTGATTTTATGGATAAGTCTTTTGGCATAATATAACGCCCTTGTGCAGGCGTGCAAAAGTAAGGGATGGGGCTTAAAAAATGAAATGAGAAATTTTACACGATCTGGAATGAAAAATAAGCAGGTTAAATATTTAATATTGGTTAGATAAAATTAATCTTCAGCGGCAAACCTGCTTAGGAAAGAGGGGTGTTTGGAGGTATCGTTTTTTACTCAACTTAAAGCCTATCTAAAGGTGAGCGAAGTTTGATAATATGTTTTTTATGTTTTTAGTTTATTTTAAATTAACAAGTAAAATACTAATTTTATTAGTATTTTACTGCCTTTGAAATATTCACTTGAATTAGATACTTAAACTTTGGAAAATCCCTATGCCAAAAAATAAAACCATTATAGTTGAAAAAATTTCAGTTGTACTGTATTTCGAAGATAAACAAGATTATATTTCATTAACCGACATTGCCAGGTATAAGGACCCGGATAGGACGGATTATATTGTTCAGAACTGGTTAAGAAATAGAAATACGATTGAACTCCTGGGTTTTTGGGAAATATTATATAAACCCAATTTTAAACCCATCGAATTCGATGGGTTTAAAAAACTTGCCGGATTAAATAGCTTTGCGCTTACACCCAAACAATGGATTGAAAAAACTAATGCAATCGGCATGGTATCAAAATCTGGTCGCTATGGAGGAACATTTGCACACAAAGACATTGCATTTGAATTTGCCTCATGGATATCGATAGAATTTAAACTTTACCTCATCAAAGAATTTCAACGTTTAAAAGAAGAGGAGAACACACGCCTAAACATTGGATGGAACCTGCAAAGAACACTTGCCAAAGTAAATTACCGAATACATACAGATGCTATTAAAGAGAATATTATACCCCAACTACTGAATAAAACCGAAACTGCATTTATTTATGCCAGTGAAGCAGATGTACTAAGCATGGCGCTTTTTGGCAAAACAGCACAGCAATGGAGAAAAGAAAACCCAACGGCAACGGGTAATTTACGGGATGAGGCAAGTATTGAACAATTAGTGGTGCTTTCTAATTTGGAAAGTGTAAATGCAGTATTTATTCATCAGGGTGTTTTGCAAGGTGAGCGATTGCTCCAATTGAATGTAATCGCAATTACGCAAATGAGCTCATTGGTAAAAAATGCATCGATGGCAAAGTTAAAATAGCCGGGTAAAACAAATAACATAAGTACACAATTGTTTAATTGTGAAAAGTTATTAGGACTCATTGCAGTTAGGGTTAAGTTTTAAATTTTAATATGCTGATCTACCAGATAATTAAATAACTAAACAAGGCAGAAAAAATAAAAACGTGAAATTTATTATTTTCTAAAAACGCTTTACTGTGTTGGCTTTCATAGAGCAGTAACTAAATATTTTTTTTAAAATATTAGAACGTTTAGTTTTTTTTACATAATCCAAAGGTGGGTAACTTTTTTACGATCCATCCGGCGCCGGCTTTTCTTTCTTACCAAATAAATCACTCATTGTTTTTTCTGCATCACCAAAATGTTCCTTAAATGCATCGGTTCCCTTCGTTTTTAATTCGTCAAAATAATCCTTTGCTTTATCAAAGGCTACTTCAGCTTCGGCCTTCATGCTATGGGCTTTTTCTTTTAGATCGGCGGCTAATTTTTCTTTTTCCTCTTCGGACATACTCATATATTTAGCCCCGGCCAGGGCTGCCGCAGCGCCCAATAAAAAGGTGGCAATATGTTTAGCGTTTACAGCCATGATTTATACATTTTTAAGGTACTATTAATTAGATTTGTATTTCATTATGAATATACAAAAACTTATTATTTTATTTATTTTTTCCGGATGGTTTCTTTGCACATCGGCACAAGTTTTTTCGCCTAAAAATTATCCGCAAGGCTATTTTCTATGGCCTGTTGAAGCCAAAATAGCCATAGTTGCCAATTTTGGCGAGCTAAGGCCAAACCATTTCCACATGGGTTTGGATTGCAGAACAGACCAGCATGAAAACGTACATGTAGTGGCAGCAGCAGATGGCTACATTGCTAAAGTTAAAATAGAACCTTTCGGCTTTGGAAGGTGTATTTACATTAACCACCCCAACGGCTTAACTACGCTTTATGCGCATTTAAATGATTTTAATCCGGCTTTGGAAAACTACATTACCCAACAACAATATCAACGCAAAAGCTGGAAGGTTTTTTTGGATATTCCTTCCAATCTGTTTCCTGTAAAAAAAGGTCAGTTTATAGCCTACAGTGGTACTACAGGCGGATCTCAGGGGCCGCATACCCATTTTGAGATTAGGGATACCAAAACGGATAAAGTATTGAATCCTCTTTTATTTGGTTTACCAATAAACGATAATATTCCGCCTGATATTTTGCACCTGGCCGTGTACGATAGAAATAGCAGTACCTACGAACAAACGCCACGTTTGTACCCTATTAAAAAAGTAAATGGAATATATGTAACAACACCCGCAAATATCAGCTTAAACTCCGATAAAGTAAGTTTTGCCATTACTGCATACGACCGCTATACGGGCTCTACCAACCGAAACGGTATTTACCAGGCTGTTTTGTATGAAGACAACAAAGCTGTAGTAGGCTTTCAGTTAGATAGCATCAGCTATGATGAAACAAGGTATATTAATGCGCACATAGATTATAAATTAAAAAGCACCACCGGTTTATACGTGCAACACCTTAGCAGATTGCCGGGTTACGCAAAAGGCATCTATAAAGAGGTAACCGGAGATGGTGTAATTAGTTTGGAAAATAATGCGGCGCATGCCATAAAAATTGAAGTAAAAGATACCAGGGGCAATATGTCGCTTTTAGAATTTGGCATACAAAAAAGCTTTGGAAATGTGCACGCGTATAATCCTAATCCTATTGCAGTGTATCAACCGCTTGAATTTAACCCTGGGTTTATAAATATTTTTGAGAATAATAAGGTGATATTGCAAATGCCTGAAATTTGCCTGTATGATTCTATCCGGTTTAAGTACAATGAAATTATCCCTGCCACAGGGTTTCCCATTTATCAAATACACAATACTACTGTTCCGGTGCAAGACTTGTTTACCTTAAAAATAAAAAATACCGTCACCAATTATCCCGATAAGATAGTGATGCATCGTTTTGCAAATGAAAAAGATGATTATAAAATAGCCACCAATGACAATGGCTGGTACAAAGCAAGTTTTAGAGAATTTGGAAACTTTCAGTTATTGGAAGATAGGGTACCACCCGTTATCAGACCAGTTGGCTTTAGAGAAGGCATGCGTGTAAACCAATCAAGCAGGTTGATATTTGTAATTACAGATAATACAGAAGAAGTAAATTTTACTGCAACCTTAGATGGACAATGGCTGCGCTTTAGTAATGATAAGGGCAAAACATTTATTTATAAAATGGACGACCATTGCAGCATCGGCAAACATGAACTTATCCTAACAGCAATTGATTGCGTTGGAAATAAGACAGAAAAAATATATCATTTTACAAGGTAAATTATTGGATGTTTACCAACAGTTTAGCACTAACGATTGTACTGCATTAGGGGCAGAAGTATCAATGCGTTTTTTATCGGCCTTGCAGCAAAAATTGGATTGAATAGTAACCCGGGGGGCACACAAGATTTTTACACGTAGAAATATATAAAAATGACAACAATAAAAGAAGGAAAGAAAGCCCCTGCATTTAAGGGAACTGATCAAAATGGACAACCTGTTTCTTTATCAGATTTTAAAGGTAAAAAGTTGATCTTATATTTTTATCCAAAGGATGATACACCCGGCTGTACTGCACAGGCTTGTAATTTGCGTGATAATTATGAGGAGTTAATAACAAAGGGTTTTGCAGTAATTGGGGTTAGTACCGACCCGGTAAAAAAGCATAAAAAATTTGAAGAAAAATACAAATTACCTTTTTCGCTGATAGCAGATGAGGACAAAGTTATTGTTGAAAAATATGGTGTTTGGGGCGAGAAAAAATTTATGGGAAGAACCTATGATGGTATTTCAAGAACCACCTTTTTAATTGATGAAGCCGGAATAATTAAAAAAATAATCACAAAACCTTCAACTAAAACACATGCTGAAGAGATTTTAGAAGCATGGGCAATAACCGAGGCAGATAAAAAGTAATTTTTTTAAATAATACCCCTGTAGCCTATTTTAAAATTGGCTACAGGGGTATTAAATTAAAATCTCCGATAAAGATTTTAATTTCAATAAATTTAATTTGATAAAGAATTTCGAAATCATATAATGTTTTATTGCTATTTATTTTAAAATTTGAACTGCTGATTTTAATTTATATAAATTTTCGGCAGACCATGGGAATTTAATAATTAAACAGCCTCTTTCTATAATTATCAAGCCATTTAAACATCGTATATTTATTTTACACTTATTTTTAGATTAAATGAAACAGCGGTTAAAATATATTCAAATTTTATTTTTACTTGCTGCTACAATTTTATCCGCCGGCATTTTTGCTCAAACATCCTCCGCAACAAGGGATACCATTTTTAATGATTTTATTGCAACAGACAATCAAAAAACAGCAATAAAAAATGGTGATAGCGAAGTATTTATTTGTAGTTTTTTAAAAGCAGATAAAGAGTTATTTGTTAAAAATTATGAACCTGAAATTAAAAGACAATTAAATGATACCACCTTTATAATATCATTAAAAAAAAAGAATATTTCTAAAGAGTTTGAACAAAAATTTAGTTGGATAAAGAAGGCAAATTCATTGTGGAAATTATCACCTGACCTACTAATTCAATTAAAAAATCAATCCATACTATTTCCATTAGCTGTAATGCTATCCATTGATACCACATCAGCTGACTGTCAAAATTTACGGAACAATTTTAATTTAAATAAAACAACTGTCAGTAATATTTTTATAGGTACAATTAAAAATTATTCAATATTTAATACAATACTAAATAGTAGTTCTGTTCAATTTATTGGAGTTTTATCAAAGCATCCAAAGGAGGAACTTCAAATAAATGATCTTGATTTAAGTGTGAATAAAATTAATGTATTACACAGCGATATGCCTGCCTTTAATGGAGAAAATATTACCATTTCAATAAAAGAAAATTTACCGGATACTACCGATATAGATTTTGGTACAAGATATATGTACAACCCTTTGGCAGCCATAAATTACGCTTCTCATGCCTCTATAATGGCTACCATGGCGGCGGGCGCTGGCAACAGCTATTATTTGGGTAAGGGTGTGGCAAATGCTGCCACAATAACTTCATCAGATTTTAATAACTTATTGCCTGATGCAGACAGTAATTACAGGCAATTTCGGATAGCTGTGCAAAACCATTCTTATGGTGTGGGCATCGAAAATTTTTATGGTGCGGATGCAGCAGCCTATGATGCAAGTGCCCTCAAAAACGACTCGCTTTTATTTGTTTTTTCTGCCGGAAATTCAGGTAATTTATCGGCTACTTCGGGCATATATTCAGGCTTACCCAATCAGGCAAATATTACAGGTAGTTTTAAAATGGCAAAAAATATAATCACCGTTGGTGCAGTTGATTCTTTAAAGGTAGTAGCAAATAAAAGTAGTCGCGGGCCCGCTTTTGATGGTAGGGTAGCTCCTTGTATAGTGGCCTATGGGGAAGATGGAACATCGGGTGCTGCGGCGCTCGTAAGCGGTACTGCAGCTCTATTGCAGCAGGCATATAAAACGCTTCATAATAACCGGCTGCCATCAAGTGCACTACTAAAAGCAATACTTGTCAATACTGCAGATGCCATTGGTAATACCAGTTTAAACTACAGTTCCGGCTATGGAAATTTAAATGCTTTTAAGGCAGTAAAAACGGTATTAACTTCTTCCTTTTTTGAAGGTTCTGTTATTGATGGCGTCTCAAAAAATTTTGAGATAGCTATACCGGCCAACATCGTCGGCGCTAAATTTACCCTGGTATGGAACGATGCTCCGGCTCAACCAAATACCTACAAGGCACTTGTAAATGATTTGGATATTACCTTAAAATTTGCCCAAACAAACCAAACCTGGTTGCCATGGGTGCTCAATAGTTTTGCTAACACTGATTCTTTGGCAGCATTGCCTTTACGCAAAAGAGACAGTCTTAATAATATAGAACAAATTACTTTAAACAATCCGGTTGCTGGAAATTATCAACTATCCATAAATGGGTTTAATATACCTGCCGGCAACCAACATTTTTATATTGCCTACCAGTTTGATACTATTAATAATTTTAAATTTAATTTCCCCGCTTCTGCTGATAATATTTTTAAGGACGCAACAAATATTATACGATGGGAATCCAATATTATAACAGATTCCTCTAAATTGTTTTATAGCCTTAACAAGGGCAATAGCTGGCAAATAATTGATACTTTTATCAACCTGCATAAGGAATATTTTTACTGGAATGCCCCTGACACCAATTCCATGGCGTTACTTAAAATGCAGGCAGGATCGAAAGATTTTTTAAGCGAACCTTTTACCATCAGTAGTAAATTAAATTTAAAAGTAGGTTTCAATTGCCAGGATTCCGTATTATTATATTGGGAAAAATTACCAGGCGTTTTAAAGTATAGATTATTTAGCCTGCAGGGAAAAAATCTGCAACCAGTAATTGATTTAACAGATACTTTTTTTGTTTTTAAAAAACTATATAATCCGTATCTGCAATTTGCAGTGGCCCCTTTATTTGATGGCCATGAAGGTGTTAAAAGTTACACCACCAACTATACCCAACAGGGTGTGGATTGTTATGTAAGTAATTTTATTGGTGACCTGAAAGCTGATACTTTGGCCTACCTGCAGCTCCGTTTAGGAACCAACTATTTCATAAAAACAATTGTATTTGAAAAATTAAAGCAGGGTATTTTTATTGCTTTGAACGAACCTTATTTTAATAATGCATTGCAGGTTGCTGCAACAGATAGTGTTTTACAAGATGGCATAAATACTTACAGGGCGCATATTATTTTACAAGACGGAAGAGATATCTATAGCCATATTACCAGCATATTTTATTTTAAAAATTCAACTATTTCAATATTCCCAAATCCTGTTGTTCAAAATAGTTATGTAACCATACAATTAAAACAATTGGATAATCATTTAATATCGATAACAAATGTTTTGGGCCAAACAGTATACCAAAAGGAAGCTTTCGGCAGTAACGTAAAAATTTTGTTTAACTTTTTAAAAGGATTATATTTTATAACTGTGACAAACCTGGAAAAATCAGCAAAGACATTTTTTAAAATAATAATTTTTTAATTATTTAATTTAAAAAACTTTGATACTTAGAATTTTATCAAAATATTTCGTTAATTTTCATGTAGATAAAATATTTTATATAAAATTATTATTTATGAAAAAAACACTATTCCATTTTATTGTATTAGCCTCATTAGCCATCACTGTAAATTCTTGTAAAAAAACAGCTGTAACCCAACCAGGTGATGATGGTATATCAGCCGAAACAAAAGCAAAAATTAGTAACCTGGGTTTTGGTACCAGTAATGTACAAAAAACGGAAGATGGATATTTAGTAGAAGGCGATATTAATTTAACAGATGCCTTATTAAATAGTACGCCAACATCGCAGTTTTTAAGGGTAGGCAACGCAGAGCAATACCGAACTACCAATTTGGTAACTGTAGGTACAGGTAAGGTGTTTACCATTTTAGTTAGTAATTTAGGAACAGCTTTTATACAAGGTACAGATACTGCAATTGCCCGTTACAATAGTTTGGGATTAAGATTCTCTTTTACAAGAATTACCAGTGGTACACCGGATATAACTATTTTAGGTTTTAATCAAAAGGCAAAAGGTGGTTATATTACCTTAGGTTCCTCTGGTTTTCCAACATCTACCGGAGCTCCTTATAATACAATTAAAATGAATACCAATACTGCTGCTTACGGCACCAGTCCGGATGTTATGTATGTTGGTAGCGTGCTTCAGCACGAGCTTGGTCATTGTTTTGGAATGCGCCATACAGATTATTTTGATAGAAGTATCAGCTGCGGCGGCACCGCAACAAATGAAGGCGCATCAACCATTGGCGCAATACTAATACCAGGAACACCATCCGGTGCTACGCTTGCAGCCGGCAGCTGGATGCTCGCCTGCAGTAATGGCGGCAATCGTTCTTTTAATCCAGATGATGTTATCGGGCTGGATTATTTATATAAATAAATTATAGACTTTAAAATATAAAAAGGGCTTTTCAAAAACTGAAAAGCCCTTTTTATTGTAGCGATAATTACCAGGAAGCTATTCGGTTAAAAAGCCTATTGCTATTATCCCCTATTTTTAAATTATGTAAAGATTTAATTTCTAGTAAATAATCTTTAAGACTTCTTTTCAAAATAATTGTACAACTAAAAATATTGCTACAGAATTTGCAATTTTTATAAGATCCATTGTACGTCGCCAAAATTAAAATAATGCTCTACAGCATCAGCTGTATACAATTCACCAGTATCAGTTACCAATTTAACAGTTGTTTCAAAAACAATATTTCCTTTCTTTAATTTAACCTTACAATCTCTTTTATACAGATGCTGGTTGTATTGCTCTAATATTGCCCCAAAGGAATTCGTTGATAAATTTTCTATTTTACTCAATACTTTAAAGTGAAGTTCCTTAGCTAAAAGCACTACATCATACTCCATACCGGTAATTTGTTTTAAAGAAACAATATTTTTAAGGGCAGTATCAAATAAAATTTGATTAATATTTATTCCAATACCAACAATCGCAAATTTCCACACAGAACCGGCATCTTGCTGCAGATTTCCATTTGATCCATTAAAGTTGCTTCCAATTACATTTTCAATCAAAATACCCCCTGCCTTTCTGTCATTCCAAAAAATATCATTTGGCCATTTTATTGTTGTTCCGGTTCCGGCATAGGCACTAAAAAATTCATAGCAAGCCAAGGCTACTGCTGCCGATAATTTAAATTGATCCCTAATTAATAGCGGGCTTGGTTGGGTTACAATACTCAGGGCAATATTTTGTCCGTTGCCCGTATGCCAATTCTTACCCCTTTGCCCTTTACCTTCTGTTTGATTAGCACAATAGTACGCATTACCGTGCTTAGCCAAACCTGCATGAACTTTTGCCATGGCATAGTTGTTGGTACTACCAACGGAATCTAAAATGGTAAATAATGGTGGAGTTACAGGCATAAATGTATCGATTGATAAAGAAATAGTACTTTTGACGTCAATTTACAAGCCTAAGTTCGGCAATAATAAAATAAAATATTATTATGTTCGTCTTAGTCCTTGATAAATAAATACATGGATGCTCCATCAACACAGTAAATTAAAATAGTATATAATTTGAACAACCTTACATTATTGGCCAACCGAAAGAAAAGTTCCATCACCCGGTTAACAAAAAACAGTAAAATTTTTAAAGCAATCATCAGCGCTATACAGGAAAAAAAAGGCGAAAATATTATAAGTCTTGATCTGCGTAAAATACCCGAAGCCGTAGCAGATTTTTTTATTATTTGTGAAGCAAGTAATACAACACAATTGAAAGCGATAGCCGATTTTATTGAAGTAGATGTTAAAGCAAAATGTGATGAACCTCCTTACAAACACGAAGGAAAACAAGCACAACAATGGATACTGATAGATTACGTAAATGTTGTAGTGCACGTTATGTTGCCTGAGCCACGCAAATTTTACAGATTGGAAGAAATGTGGAGTGATGCATCTGTAACTGAACACAACGATTAAAATCAATAACAAGCTACCGGCAATTGGTAGCCATCAACAAATATTGCAAGCAAGCATTATGGCAGACGACAAAAAAATTGTTCCAAAACGGAAATTCAACCCTGACAATATTCCTCCAATTGGTGACGATAATCAACCAAAAAATAAAAATCGGTTTAACATCTACTGGGTTTACGGACTCGTTTTTGCCGGTATCATTGCCTACAATATGTACAGAAATGTAGGTACAGCAGGTTTTGAAACCAACCAGATCAAGTTTACAGAACTGGTAAAACAAGGTGATGTTGAAAGTATAAAAACTATCCGTAATAAAAAGATAGTTAGGGTATTTATTAAAAAAGATAGCCTCGATAAAAAGCAGGATGCGTATAAGAATCTTATGGGCAAACAGTTTGATATCATCAGCAAGGCTGCTGGTCCGCAATTATTTTTCCCTATTGTAGATGAAAAAACTTTTGCACTTCAAATGCAGGATTTTTACAAAAAATATCCGGAAGTGCAGGAGGTTCCAGATTCTCCGGATGATGAAGGGGAATTATTTGGGCAGATTATTACTACACTTTTACCTATTTTATTAATAGGACTATTGTTTGTAATGATGATGCGTAAAGTTGGAGGTCCGGGTGGTGGAAGTGGTGGACCCGGCGGCATATTCAATATCGGAAAATCTAAAGCAACACTTTTTGATAAAGCATCCAGGGTAAACATCAATTTTGGTGATGTAGCCGGTTTGGATGAAGCAAAAGTTGAGGTAATGGAGATAGTGGATTTCTTAAAAAATCCTAAAAAGTATACTGCGCTTGGTGGTAAAATACCAAAAGGTGCCTTATTGATCGGTCCTCCGGGAACGGGTAAAACTTTGCTAGCCAAAGCTGTTGCCGGCGAAGCCCAGGTACCTTTCTTTAGTTTAAGTGGTAGTGATTTTGTAGAGATGTTTGTAGGCGTAGGTGCCAGCAGGGTTAGAGATTTATTTAAACAAGCCCGTGAAAAAGCTCCCTGTATTATTTTTATTGATGAGATTGATGCTATCGGCAGGGCGCGTGGAAAAAATATGATGATGAGTAACGATGAAAGGGAAAATACCCTGAATCAGTTATTGGTAGAAATGGATGGTTTTGGAACAGATCTGGGAATTATTATCTTAGCGGCTACAAACCGTCCGGATGTATTGGATAGTGCGTTATTAAGACCAGGTCGTTTTGATAGACAAATAACCATCGACAAACCAGATATGGTAGGTAGAGAAGCCATCTTTAAAGTGCATCTTGAACCCATAAAAATTTCTACAACACTCGATATTTATAAATTAGCCGAACAAACGCCCGGTTTTGCCGGTGCAGATATTGCCAATGTTTGTAACGAAGCTGCTTTAATAGCTGCCCGTAAAAACAAGGCTGCAGTTGATATGAGCGATTTTCAAGATGCTATCGATAGGGTTATTGGTGGATTGGAGAAAAAGAATAAGATAATTTCTCCTGAAGAAAAAGAAATCATTGCTTATCACGAAGCTGGTCACGCAATTTGCGGATGGTATCTTGAGCATGCATATCCATTATTAAAAGTAACGGTGGTACCAAGGGGTTCAGCGGCCCTGGGATATGCTCAATACACGCCAAAAGAGCAATACTTATACAATACCGATCAATTAATGGATCAAATTTGTATGACACTTGGCGGAAGGGCAAGTGAAGATATTTTCTTTGGTAAAATAAGCACAGGTGCAAGTAATGACCTGCAACAAATAACAAAGATCGCCTACAGTATGATAACCGTATATGGTATGAATGATAAGGTAGGAAATATCAGTTATTACGATCCTAACCAGGAAAATACTTTTACCAAACCTTTTAGCGAAGAAACAGGTAAAATGATTGATGAAGAAGTCAGGCTTTTAATTGCAAGGGCTTACATCAGAACAAAGGAATTATTGACGCAAAAGAAAGGTGATGTTGAATTACTGGCTAAAGAATTACTTAGAAAAGAAGTATTGTTTAAAAGTGATGTTGAAACATTGATAGGCAAAAGACCTTTTGAGGAAAAAAAGGCCCTGGATATTGAGCCAAAAGATATTGTTACTACTGAACCTGACAGTGCTTTTCCGGAAGAATTAAAAAATCCGCCACAAATATAATATGGTTCCCTCTTCGTCAAAAGAAAATATATTAAATAAAATTCGGCAGGCACTGGTTCAACCAGTGCCTTTGCCTTTTCCGGATATTGATGCTGAAGTTACCATTTTTGAACCGCCCGCTGCAGCACTTGATATTATTTTTGCAGAGACCTTTATTGCCTTGCAGGGAAGGTTTATCTATTGCGAAAACGAGCAGGATATGCAACTAAAGCTGCAGCAATTGATAAGTAAAAGGGTGTGGATGAAAATTTATTGCGAGCACAATAAATGGAACCCCATATTCAGCAATACCATCAATCTTGAAAGTTGCGACGCAGCAGTTACCGATTGCGAATACCTTGTAGCCCGCACCGGCAGCATTGTTTTAAGCGCAGCGCAACAAAGTGGCCGCACAGTTAGCGTTTACACCCCCATCCATATTTGCATTGCCTATACCAACCAGCTTGTGTACGATATTAAAGACGCATTGGAAGCTATCAGGATAAAATATGCAGACAATATACCGTCATTAATTAGCTTTGCCAGTGGCCCGAGCCGAACTGCAGATATAGAAAAAACCCTGGTTACAGGTGTACATGGCCCAAAAGAAGTATATTTATTTTTGGTAGATAAAACAGCCTAAGACTTACTAATTGTATCAATTACTATAATGAACCTTGCTCCAAATAAAAATATTTATTTCCTATCTGATTTTCACCTCGGCTCCCCAACCCCGGAAGCCAGCCTTGAACGGGAAAAAAGAATCGTGCGTTTTTTAGATTCCATTAAAAATATTGCAGCACAGATTTTTATCGTTGGTGACATGTTTGATTTTTGGTTTGAATATAATCATGTTGTACCCCGTGGTTACGTGCGCCTGTTGGGTAAACTGGCCGAACTTACAGATGCCGGAATTAAAATACATTTTTTTGTTGGTAACCACGATATGTGGATGCGTACTTATTTTCAGGAAGAATTAAATGTGCAGGTTTATTTTAATCCTGAACGTTTTGAGTTTAATGGCAAAAAGTTTTTAGTTGGTCATGGCGATGGACAAGGTCCGGGCGATCATGGTTATAAATTTTTAAAAATGATCTTTCGAAATTCCGTTTGTCAATGGATTTTTGGTATTATTCCACCAGGCATTGGGTTAGGACTTGCAAATTATTTTTCGGGTCAAAGCCGCAAAGTGGCAGCTAAAAAGCCGGAACCATTTTTAGGTGCAGCAGGCGAATACCTGATTATTTACAGCAACGAAATTTTATTAAAAGAGCATATTGATTATTTTATTTTTGGTCACCGGCATTTGCCGGTTGATTTTACATTAAAAGAAAATAGCCACTACATTAATTTAGGCGAATGGATAAGTTATGATAGCTATGCCGTTTTTGATGGCGAAATCACCAGCTTAAAATATTTTGAAAAATGAAAGCCTGCTTAAATATTTCCATCTTTTTTTGTAGCCTGCTTATTTTCACAATGAATGTTATCGGGCAAGATTCTTCCTTTGTTTTAAGTAAGACAATACCCGGCAACTTTACCGCTTTCACCATTGATAATTTGGATGATATTTATTTAATTAACACTGCCGACCAGATAAAAAAATTAAGTCCAAATGGCGATACTTCAATTTTTAACGAGGTACGCAAATATGGAAAACTGTTTTCTATAGATGCTACCAATCCCTTAAAAATTTTATTGTACTATAAGGATTTTGCAACTATTGTTGTGCTGGATCGATACCTTACCATTCGCAACACCATTAACCTGCGCAAACAAAATATATTTAAAGTAAAAGCTATAGCGCCCAGTTACGATAACAATGTCTGGATATTTGATGAAGGCGATGCCAAACTAAAAAAGATTGATGACAACGGAAATGTAATTTTAGAAACTATAGATTTCAGAAATATTTTTGATACCATTCCCTCCCCTACTCAAATTGTAGACCGCGATGGCTTTGTTTATTTGTACGATACTTCAAAGGGCTTTTATAGTTTTGATTATTACGGCAGTTTAAAGACCAGACTTCCTTTTTTATATTGGAACAATATAGAAGTTATTGCAAACACTTTATATGGTTTTAGCGATACAGCCCTTTACCAATATAAAATGAGGTCTTTAAATTTAAAAGAATTTAAACTGCCCCAATCTTTCAGCACTGCACTTCAAATTAAAGCAGGTAATAGTAAAGTATATGTTTTACAAAAAGAAGGGCTGCAGCAATTTATTGTACAATAACATACCATGATTTTTATTTGGGATCTGATAAAGGTATTTTTTCAGGAAGACAGCAGACCATTTTTAATAAACTTTACCAGCAGGAAGAAATTAGAGGTTAACCTTATCAGGAAATAATTGTAAAAAATAATCCTACTTTTAATGTACCGGCATGGTATTATAATTCGCAGTTTAATATTTAATTCATGAATTTTTTAGATCAGATTTATTTTAACAATAGCCTCAGAAATTATAGCATTGTTGGTGGTACAATTTTACTGGTGTTGTTTTTAAAACGATATTTATCACGCTACCTGGTATCCTTATTTTTTTTGCTGATAAAAAGAATTTGGAAAGGCATCAGTAAAGAAAGCTTCATTAATTTGGTAGCAGGTCCATTCGAATTATTTTTAGTTATATTTATTTCCGTATTTGCCATTGATAAACTTAACTACCCCAAGCTATTTTTATTTACCATTTACGGGCATACCACAGTTGACATCCTAACCAGGACAGGAACAGGCATTATTATCTGTACTTTTATTTGGCTGGTACTGCGTCTTATGGATTTTATAGCCCTGGTGCTGGAAGAAAAGGCTACCACTACCGATGACCCGAGAGACAACCAGCTGATTGTTTTTTTAAGAGATTTCTTAAAAGTAATTGTCGGTATTATTGGCGTGCTATTAATTATAAAAGCCTGCTTTAACCAGCCCCTCGGTAATTTATTAACGGGTCTTAGTCTGGTTGGTGCGGCCCTGGCACTAGGTGCCAAAGAAAGTCTGGAGAATTTAATTGCCTCTTTCATCATCTTTTTCGACAAACCATTTTTTGCAGGCGATGTAGTAAAAGTAAATAACATCACCGGAAAAGTAATCCGCATAGGGTTAAGAAGTACGCGCATACAAACTGCCGATAAAACTTTGGTAACGATGCCCAACAAACAGATGGTTGATAGTATTGTAGACAACTGGAGCATGCGTACCCAACGCCGGGCTGAGATAACTTTAGAGCTATCTGTTAAAACACCCCTCCTTAAAATTGAAAACTTAATTACCGCCATAAAATTAATATTAGAGGTTAAAAAAGATATCCAGCCACCCTATTCGGTTGTATTAAGAGACCTCAGTAAAAATGGCATCAGCATTGTTACCGAATATTTTACACCGGCAATTGCACTTAACGATTTTGATGCCCTTAAACAAACAATTAATTTGGAGATAAAAAAATTACTGGAAGATGGTAAGGTAGAATTTGTGGGAGAGGCCAGTGGGATTGTTATTAATAATTTAGGGAGGGAGATTTAAGGGCCAAGATACTAAAGATCGCTTATGCCAGGTTAACCAGCCCATGCTTATGTTTTAAACCGCCTGTAGTGCTTAAAAATATCGGGCTGACGCCTTCGTCTGACCGATATTTTTAAGCACGGTAAATAATTTTACACTCAAATATTAAACATGTAATATACCCATTCAACAAGAAACAATTTTATTAACGGGATATACTAAATGTCTAATTTACAAGCTTTATAACTTGCCGTACCCGGTCAGACGAAGACGTCAGACCGGGTACTATCAGCGACTCCATAATTTAATAGGAATTTATTATGTTTCCTCCCCATGCCTGCATTATTTATTTTTGTAATTCTTAACTTGAAAATATTAGATACTTTTTCCCTCTTCATTTAATCAAAAAGCTCTTTAACTAGCCGTAACCGGTCAGACGAAGGCGTCAGACCGGTTATTATCAGCGACTCCATAATTTAATAGGAATTTATTATGTTTCCTCCCCATGCCTGCATTATTTATTTTTATAATTGTTAACTTGAAAATATTAGATACTATTCCCTTTTTTATTTAATCAAAAAGCTTTTTAACTTGCCGTAACCAGTCAAACGATGGCGTCAGACCGGTTACTATCAGTGACTTTATAATTGAAAATATATTTCTTTTTAATACCCCAAAATCACGGTTATAAAAAATTTTCAGGCTTTTTACATAGTTTTAGTTCCTCACAAGACTACCGCTACTACTCCAGCGCCAACCTCAAAATTGCATTCACCGTTTTCCAATTTCTTGTAGTGGCTTTTACTTTCAGTTTGGTTTCTAAAAAAATATTATTGAGTTTGGTATTTCCATATCCATTCGGGCAATATAAATAAATGGCATTCTCAGCAAATTCAATGTCCTCATTTTCTTGTTTTTTGGCTTCGATAATTAGTTTATCCGGGGCAGTTGGTTTATCTGCCAAAAAGCTAACATGTAAAAAAGAAATATCCTTTTGCTTATTTGTTGCAAAGGGATTGTGCTTAATAATGTTTTCCAATTGCTCAATAGTTAAAACAATTACAGGTACTTCAAAATCAAACTCCTTTTTAATTTGTACGCTAATTTTGTGCTCCAATTTTTTTATATCGGTTACAATAGCAGAGAAAATAATATTACCACTCTGCACATAACTTTGTATATTTTTAAAGCCTAAATTTTGGTACATTATTTTTAAGGTATCCATTTTAATAAGCTTTTGGCCGCTTACATTTATACCGCGAAGCAAAGAGATGTACGTCTTCATTATATTTCAGTCGCAATTTTTTTAATCTTTAAAAATACCCGCAATTATTCCAAAACTAATCCTGGTAAAGATAAAAAAAAGCCCCGGCTACAATTACGCAACCAGGGCATTTTTTAATTAAAAAATATGTTATTCATTTTTATACACTACACCATTTTTCATAACAAATTTTACTTTGCCCATTGCCTGCACATCTTTTACCGGATCGCCTTCTACTGCAATAATATCGGCATATTTTCCTTTTTCAATGCTGCCTAAAATATTTGAAACCCCCAAAAGATCGGCCGCATTTACAGTGGCCGCTTTTATACATTCCAATATCGGCATACCGCCTTCAGTCATGTAAATAAATTCCATCCAGTTTTTACCATGGGCATATACACCGGCATCTGTTCCAAAGGCTATTTTAACACCTGCTTTGTACGCTTTTGAAAAAGTTGCCTGAATATAATTACCCACCACCAAGGCTTTTACACGAACAATCTCCGGATAATAACCCGGTATTTTTGCAGAGTCTGCAGATGATTTTCCTGCTATAATTGTAGGCACCAGGTAGGTGCCTCTTTGCTTCATCAATTCCATTATTTCAGCAGTCATGTAGGTGCCATGTTCAATTGAACTTACACCAGCCAGCACAGCACGCTTCATGCCTTCAGCACCATGTGCATGTGCAGCTACTTTAAAACCATAATCTTTTGCAGTAGTAACAATGGCCTTTATTTCTTCTTCGGTAAACTGTGCGCCGCTACCATCTTTTGCCATACTTAACACACCACCTGTTGCAGTTATTTTAATAAGGTCAGCCCCTTGTTTATACCGCATCCTTACTGCCTTTGCGCAATCATCCACCCCATTTACCACCCCTTCTGCCGGACCGGGATCGCCCATAATACTTTCATTAAAATTATTTGTCGGGTCTGCATGTCCACCCGTTGTTGCAATTGCTTTACCTGCTGTATAAATTCTTGGCCCTTTAATCAACCCGCTATTGATGGCATTGCGTAAAGAAATATTAACACCGCTACCACCCAGATCGCGCAGTGTTGTAAAGCCTGCCATTAAATCTTTCTCTACCAATCCTACTGACTTAAAAGCTACATCAGCTTTATTTTTAGTAAACTGTTCTATATAATGATTTAGTCCTGTTTCTTCTTCCACATGCACATGCATATCCATTAAACCAGGCATTACTGTTTTATTTTTAAGATCAATTATTTTATCAGCTGTTCCTGCAACTGTATACCCTTTTTGAACTTCGGTAATACTATTTCCGGTAACAATAATTGACATTTCCTTTTGTACCTGCAAGTCATTTACATCAATTAATTGCCCGCAATAAATTATGGTTCTTTGAGCGTAAACAATATTTATCAGCACAAGGCTGATTGCTACGAGGACATACTTTTTCATTTTTTATATTTTTTTTATGGTGGAAATTAAATGGTACAACTATTTAAATTTTTGACAATCGTTCAATAATATACCAATCGTTTAAGGTTGTATAAATAAATTGAAAACTATTTGTATCTTATCCAAATCTATCCTTTTAAGTTGGTGTTTAAATAATCTTGCTTCAAATTTTTTTGAAAAAGAATAATTAATAACAACTGATTTCCAATAGAATGAACCTTTCAAAATAAAATTATTAGCGGTATATTTATCAAAATAAAAATATTAGCTTTTTAAAAATAAAGAATGAAAAAAATATTTATCCTCGTATTAATTACCAGCTGTAATTATATAGTTTCCGCACAGCAAAAAGAAACCATCAAGGTTACAGACATGTATCAAATAAAATCAGCGGGTAATATTTCACTGTCGCCTGATGGAAGCAAAGCCGCATTTACCCTAATGAGTATTGAGCCCGATACCGCTAAATGGGAGTATAAATACAGCACTCAAATTTGGATGGTAGCGATGGATGGCACTGCACCAAGACAACTAAGTTTTGCCAAAGAAGGTGCATCGCAACCAAAGTGGAGTGCCAATGGAAAGCAATTGGCTTTTATAAGGAATGTAGAAGGAAAGCCACAGGTATTTATACTTGGTTTTGAAGGTGGGGAAGCAATACAATTTACTAAATCCAAGTATGGCGCAAGCAATCCGGAATGGAGCAAGGATGGTAAACATTTGTTATTTACCGCATCAGTTCCTTTAAAAGATTTATTGACGGATTCAATAGCAAATAAAAATAAAGAGTTGCCCAAATGGGCTTTCGAAAAACCGGGTTTTAATAACAATGCCAACCTAAAAGCTGATACCACCAGCGCCAACCCCGATGGAAATATGCAGGCCATCAGAAATTATCTTAGCAATAATGAGAAAGACAATAAAGCCAAAGTATTGGATAAGCTCGGCTTTCAGGAAGAGTCAACTACTTCATCAAACCTAAGCTTTAACCATATTTTTATAATGGATGCAATGCCTGGAGCAGTAGCGAAAGACATTTCAACCGGCTTTTATTCTTTCAGCAATGCTCATTTTATAAATGATGCCACCATTATAATGGAAGGGGATATCAATGATAGTATGCACCCCGACAGAAGTGAGGAATCTTCTATTTACAAAATGAATATCGATGGATCGGATGTACAAAAAATATTGGGACAGCAAAATAAGATCTATGCAAACGCTGCGGTTTCCACATCGGGTAAATGGTTGGCATATACCCATAGCAATGCCAATATGGTTACGGTTGAAACGCTGGCGATAATGCCACTAAATGGAAAAGAATCAGACCGCATCGACATTCCTTTCGACAGAAATAAACAGCATTTAACCTGGAGTAAAGACGATAATTATTTATACTTTACCGCAACAACTAACGGAGGGGTGGTTATAAACAGGTACAATACAAAAACAAATAAAGTTGAGGAGGTTACTGATGTAAATAGTGGTGTAAATAGTTTTGCCATTGGTGACAATAAACTTTTATACTCAAAAATAAATATTAAAAACCCCTCTGAAATATACCTCGCTGATGCCGGTGGTAAAAATGAAAAAATGGTTTCGGCATTTAATATAGAATGGCTTAAGAGTAAACAATTAAGCATACCCGAAAAACATAGTTTTATAAATACCAAGGGTATGACGGTTGAATATTGGGTGATGAAACCAACGAATTATGTAGCAGGAAAAAAGTTTCCACTTTTGCTAGAGATACATGGCGGACCCGCCGCTATGTGGGGTCCGGGCGAAAATTCTATGTGGCATGAATATCAATATTTTTGCGCCAAAGGTTATGGAGTAGTGTATTGCAACCCTCGTGGTTCGGGTGGTTATGGAGTAGATTTTTTAAGAGGTGATATTGCCGATTGGGGTAACGGACCAACAGCAGATGTATTGACAGCATTGGACAAAACGGTGGCAGAAGGTTGGGCCGATACGAGCAAATTAATTGTAACCGGTGGCTCCTATGCAGGTTACCTTGTGGCATGGATAATTGCACACGATCAGCGTTTTAAAGCAGCTTGTTCTCAACGCGGCGTATATGATTTATCTACATTTTTTGGAGAGGGAAATGCCTGGCGTTTAGTGCCCAATTATTTTGGTGGCTATCCATGGCAAAAGTCGGTGAAAGAGTTGTTGGACAGAGAGTCGCCGATTACTTATGTACAAAATATTTTTACACCCTATATTATGTTTCATGGTGAAAATGACCTGCGCACTGGTGTTATACAGGGTGAAATGATGTACAAAAGTTTAAAGGTTTTGGGCAGGCAGGTAGAGTATGTTCGCCACCCGGGCGCCACACATGAAATTACCCGCAGTGGTAATAATCGCCAGCGTGTAGATCAGTTGCTGCGCACTTATGAATTTTTTGAGCGTTTTATTCATTAAAATTCTTATCGGAAATAAACATTGGTATTAATTTGGTATGTCCGCGTTTGGTATAGTACCAAACACGGATTTTTTTTAATTATCAAGTTGCTATAATTGGAAAATTGTGTAGGCATACTCCTGTTGTTAATATTTCACAACACAGCGTAATTGATACGGCTACCATCACATCTAATTTTAAGTGGATATATAATTAGATGTGCTATATTTTAAAAAATTTGTATTTTTAAATAAAGATTATTAAATGAAAAATGTACTTCCCATAATTATATTTATTACAGTAATTATATTTGCCAGTTCCTGTCAAAAGGAGCTAAGCGCCCCCAACCAGGCTACTACTATTGATAGCAGCAGTTTACTAAAAACCTATTCAGAAACCTATTCTACCGGCATAACTTCCAGTACCTCGGTAACTTTTAATGTTCAATATGGCCCCAATAACCAAATTATAGGTTTAATTTCTACAAGTAACCCAAACGATAAATTTGTTTTTACATTTCCCCTTACCACAAAATACACACAAGATATCCTTGCATCTGACACCTTGGTTCTTCATGAAGATTTTTATACCAATAGCAATTTCTTTTTAGATTCTACCTATCAATACAATGATACCCAGGATACCACTGCCGAAAAATATTTTTATAATGCCAATAACCAGGTTACTACGATGAATGAATATCAATTTACCAACGGGAAAGGTGAACTGATAAACATTATAAAATATGCTTACAATACGGATGGTGACATGATAAATGCCTCGGGCAGCGATTTAACTACAGAAACCTACACCTATAATACGGATGCTGCTTATGTAACACCACTAGTTACAGGAATTTTAAATATTAATTCATTCAAAAAGATGCACCTTCCAAAAACATATACATTAACCAGCAATGGTATTATTATAACTACCTTAAACTTCACTTATATATTTGATGCAAAAAATAGAATAACCTTTGATAAAGCCACTGCAATTGATGGCAGTAACCTGACAAAAGCCTATACTTATTATTAAGTTGATAGACGCTTACCATATGCGTTTAGGTATTGAAAGTGAAGGGTATATAGAATAGAGCGTCTATAATTTATACTATAAGGCTGATAAATTAAAGGTCAATATTAATTATAATAAGGACTAATCATTAAATAAACAATTACACCAGTAACGGCAACATAAAACCAAATAGGCCAGGTAATTCTTGCTAATTTCTTATGTTTTTCGTATTGCCCGGTTAAAGACCGGTAAGCGGTAAATAATATAAAGGGCATAATTACTGCCGCAAGAGGAATATGGGTAATGAGGATAGTATAATAAATAGTCCTTAAACTTCCGACAGCAGCTTTTTCATCAGCACTTAAGATGCCGTCATGGTTGGCATCTCCAAACATGGTTTCGCCGGCCAGCAAGTGATGGCAGATATAGGAAAGTAAAAAAAATAAAGAAAGTAAAATAGCGGCAAGCATTATACTGCGATGCAATACGTATTTTTTTAACTTAATGGTAATTAAGCCAGCTACCAATAAAATTGCCACCATCGAATTTACCACAGCATTAAATGTGGCAAACACATGCACATTAAACCCAAGGTGCAGGTTTAATTTAAACTTAGCCAAAAATGCTACGGCAATAAAAACAATCACTGAAAATACCCAGATCAACTTTTTAGCCTTGGGATCATTTTTAACTAATAATGGTTGTAAAAACATTTATTGGATTTTTATTTTTATTGTATATTTTATTAACAGATACGCTGCTTTAACTCCTGTCAAACAATTCATTCAGGAATTGCTTAAAAGTACGTTTTTTTGTTTTTTCAAGCATTAATAAAGGAATGTCTCTTACCAAAGTTGCTTGCCGTAGCGTATCAAGCCCATTGTACCATCCTCTTACGATACGATTTTTATCTAACAGAAAAAAGTTTTCTGTATGGATGAAGGCTGTATCTACATTAACGTCGGCAATATTTGCCTTAATTTCATGTAAGGCAAAATCGTAAATTTCCTTTTTATCGCCTGTTACAAACCACCAACTATCATGATTTGACGTATACCTATTCGCAAATTTTCTTAACTGAGGAACAGAATCATTTACCGGATCTATGCTTACAGAAATAAATTGAACAATACTATCATTACTATTGGTATAAGAATTTTGAAGTCTTTTCATACTTCTTGCCATACTTGGACAAATACTTGGGCAGCGACTGAAGAAAAAATCAATTACCAATATTTTACCCTTCAAATCATCTAACCTAACCTTTTTACCCAATTGGTTGGTAAAGCTCATATTACTTACCTTATGCCATATGGTATCAGAAACAAATTTGCCATTTTTAGTCGAGGTTACGACACTATCGTAAAAGTATTTTCGGGGCATTTGAACGGCGGCTTCACCATAATGCTTTACAATAAAATAACCGGCAAGTGGTAAAATAATTGCCACGAGCAAACCAATAACTGCGCTTTTATTCATTTTCACTATGTTTAAATAAAAAAAACCATCGCCCTTTAATAAGAGACGATGGCATTTAAAAAAATTTTAATACTATATTAATCTTTAGCCCCTTTTTCAATTGCAGCAGGAATTACCTGTTCTTGTTGAGAAGGCGGCATGCCATTATATTTATTACGCAAATTTCTCCAGCTATTTCCATCCCACAAAAATGCAATGATAAACCAAAAAAACAAACCAAGCGGTACAACAATTGTCATGATCATATTGCGTATTTCGCTTCCTAAATGCATAAATACAGAAACAATGTAATAAGCTTTTGCCATGGTTAAAATACAAACCATTCCCTTAAAACCTAATACCAGATTGGCACTAGGATTCGCGCCTTTATGAATATTGTAAATAGCAATACCAATTGATAATTCTAAGATAGTTAACACCGATAATATCCAAAAGGTTCTCCAGATAGGTTTGGTACTGTCTTCGTGATCAGGATGATACGTTATTTCTTGCGTTGCAAATGAATCGGACATAATACTATTATTTTATTAAATATGTTTATAAATTAAATATTGTCTTTAAAATTAAATCAGATAAAAACAAAGAAACACAAATACCCAAACCAAGTCTACGAAATGCCAATATAAACCAGCCTTCTCAATCATCTCATAATGACCGCGCTGATCAAAATGCTTCATTTTGGTTTTGATGTACATAATGATATTGATGATAACTCCACTAAAAACGTGAAAACCATGAAAGCCGGTAATTTCGAAGAAATAACTACCAAAAGCAATTGGTCCCGGAGTAGCATAATCCCTGCCGTTGATGGTTATTTCCGGACCAAAAGGATTGCGCGCAACGGTTGTATTCCACAATTCCATATGCCCATTAACCCAAACTTCATGCTGACCAGTTAACATATGCGTCCATTCCCAAGCCTGACAGCTTAAAAATGCAATACCACCAATAATAGTTAATAACATGTACTTTTCAACCCCTGCCCTATTCATTTTATGCCCTTCATGCACCGCCAATACCATGGTAACAGAACTGGCAATTAATATAAATGTCATCAGACTCACAAAAGCCAACGGCAAATTTGCATGACCAGCAAATGGAAAGGCATTAAAAACATGATTAGGATCTACCCAATGGTTTACACTAAAACGAATGGTACCGTAACTAATAAGAAACGCACCAAAAGTAAATGCATCACTCATTAAAAAATACCACATCATTACTTTACCATAATTAGCGTTGAAAGGACTTCGACCGCCACTCCACCACTTTGTTCCTTGCTGTACTGCTGCTGTAGACATTAAAAAAACTTTATATTGATTAATAACTTTTATACAATTGAATATTATATAAAATAAGACAAAAAAACCTAACCTGTATTTACCGAATCAAAATTAAAAATATCAACAAATAAATCCATAAAAAATCTACAAAATGCCAATAGGTGCTGATTACTTCAACCGGTACGATGTCATAATTTCTAACTTTGGCACTGAATGCTTTGGCAAATAATATAAGTAGCGCAATAATTCCACCTAAAATATGCAGGGCATGCAAGCCTATAATCACATATAAAAAAGAAAAAGAAACATTTGCTGTCAACGTCATTCCGTTAGCCCATAATTGTTGAAAGCCTATAAACTGAAATACAATAAACAAAATACCTAAAATTAAAGTTCCTACAACCAATCCCCTAAACTTTACCATATTCCGAACTCTAAAAGCATTCTGCGCCAAATACAATGTATAGCTACTTAAAATAATGACCGCAGTGGAATACCAAAAAATCACAGGTAAATTAAAGGTAACCCAATTTACCTGGTTACGCTTTATTATGTACGCACTGGTAAAACCAGCAAACATCATTGTAATGCTGGCCAAAGCCACCCAAAGTGTAAATTTGTGCGGATGAATTCTTTTTTTCTGTTCCCGAACCACTATGCTCATTAATTTTTATTTAGAATATCAAAAACAATTGAAGCATTAATATGTATTAACTATATTACTTTAAATAAAAGAATATTAATGCGCACGTGCAAAAAATAACGCCAATAAAACAAGCATTAAATAAAAATATGAGCTAAACATAACTCTTCTGGCGCTCTTTATATCCATTCTAATAAACAATAAAATACTAACGTAAACCATCCACAAATTACAAAGAAACAATACTCCTGAACCAACTAAGCCTCTTGCACCCGTATCAATTATACCACCGAAATAAGGTAACAAACCAAATGGAATCATCAATGAACTATAAATGATAGTTTGTAAGGCGGTAAACTTGGTAGGACCTTTATCGCCTGGCAATAGTTTAAAACCTGCGGTTGTATAATCCTGATGAGCTAACCAGGCAATAGCCCAAAAATGTGGAAATTGCCATAAAAACTGTATACCAAACAAAATCCAGCCACCAACTGCAAAAACATCATTTGTGGCAGCAACCCAACCAATTAAACAAGGCAAAGCTCCAGGAATTGCACCAACCAGAACAGCTATTGAATTTACCTTTTTTAAAGGGGTATAAACAAAACCATAAAGTAAGAGACTAAACAAACTAACCAGCGCACTTTGATAATTAAACCAATTATAAAAAATAAACAAACCAACTAAACCTGTAATCACTGCAAAAGCAGTTGCTTCTGCCACACTCATTCTTCCGCTGGCTACAGGCCTGTTTGCTGTACGCTTCATAATGGCATCGGTATCTTTTTCCAATACCTGATTAATTGCATTTGCGGAACCTGTAATAAACATCCCACCAACAAAAAGTAAAAGAACTGATATAACTTTTGAACGACTATAAATTAATTCATTCGGTGCAATTAAAAAACTAACAACAGTACTAAAAACCACCATAAAACTTAATGTGAACTTAATCAACAAAAAGTAATCCTTCACCTTAGCAGCTAAAACAAAAGATCCTGAATTAGTTATGGTTGATTCATTCTGCATTATTATAGGAGTTGATGGCTTATAACTCAACTTATTATCTTCAATTTTATCCATCTTCCTTATTAAAACACCTTTTTTAAAAGTGCTTACATTAAACACCAATCAAAATTATATTAGTGATTACTTTCATTTTCACCAACCGGTTCTGTTTGAGAAATAAACTCTCTTCCATCTTTACCATAATCATATGCACCACGATATACTTCAGGAATATCACCTTCCCAATTACCATGACCCGGGCGTATAGGCGTTGTCCACTCTAGTGTATTTGCTTCCCAAGGATTAAGTGTTGTAACTTTTCTACCCTTAAAAATACTGTACACAAAATTAAAAACAAATAACAATTGTGCAGAAAAAACTATGATAGAAACAAAACTAATAAATTGATTGAGACCTGCAAACATTTTAAATGACTCCCAACCTGAAAAATCATAATAACGACGTGGCATACCGGCTAAACCTTCGTAGTGCATTGGCCAAAAGATTAAATAAGCACCAACCAATGTTACCCAAAAATGTATGTAAGCCAAAGTATTGTTCATAAAGCGACCGTACATTTTAGGAAACCAATGGTATACGCCTGCATACATTCCAAAGAAACCTGCAACACCCATTACAATGTGAAAATGTGCAATAATAAAATAAGTATCATGTAAATGTATATCAAGAGAAGAATTACCCAAAAAGATACCTGTTAAACCACCTGATATAAACATACTTACAAAACCTATTGAAAACAGCATGGCAGGAGTAAATCTGATATTACCACGCCACAACGTTGTAAGCCAGTTAAATACCTTAATAGCAGAAGGCACAGCAATTAGTAAAGTAAGTAGTACAAAGAAAGCTCCCAGAAAAGGATTTAACCCGGTTACAAACATATGATGCGCCCAAACCAGGAAGGCTAAAATTGCAATTGCAAATAAAGAACCTACCATTGCCATGTATCCAAAAATTGGCTTACGGGAATTTACAGATAATACCTCTGATGAAATACCCATAGCAGGTAATATTATAATATAAACCTCAGGGTGTCCAAGAAACCAAAATAAATGTTGGAATAAAATAGCACTACCGCCTTCATTAGGTAGAATTTTGCCATTTACAACAATATCACTTAAAAAGAAACTGGTTCCCAAATTCCTATCGAATAATAAAAGAATAGCACCGGATAATAATACCGGGAAAGATAAAACACCTAATACTGCAGTAAAGAACAAAGCCCAAATAGTTAAAGGTAACCTTGTCATGCTCATTCCTTTTGTACGCAAGTTTAATATTGTAGAAATATAATTAAGACCCGCTAATAACTGACTAACAATAAACATTGCCATACTGGCCAACCAAAGATCCATGCCTATTTTAGAACCACTTGATGCATCTCCAAGCGCACTCAATGGAGGATAAATAGTCCATCCGCCGGATGCTGGTCCTGTTTGTACAAATAAAGAAGCAAACATTATAATAGAAGCTGTAAAGAAAAACCAATAGCTCAACATGTTTAATAATGGAGATGCCATATCTCTTGCCCCAATTTGAAGAGGTATCAAGAAGTTGGCAAATGTTCCGCTTAATCCTGCTGTTAATACAAAGAAAACTAAGATGGTTCCATGCATGGTAACCAAAGCATAGTAAAATTCAGGTTGTAATTTTCCACCTTTAGCCCAGTGGCCTAACAAGTCTTCCATCCATGGGAACGAAGATTCCGGATAGCCCAATTGAAGACGAAAGATAACAGAAAAAAATCCTCCAATAATTGCCCATATCATTCCGGTAATTAAGAATTGACGTGCAATCATTTTATGATCCTGACTAAAAACATATTTAGTTATAAATGATTCGTGGTGTTGGTGTTCCTGATGGGTATCATGGCCTGCATGAACATCAGATTCGATTGCAATTGCTGTTGTAGTACTCATTTTTAGTAACGTTTTTTCTGAACCTATATTATTTCCTTAAATTAGATGCAAGAGGTGTGTGTTTTGCTATACTGTCTGATAATGCGAGTGGCACTACTTTGGTAGTACTATCACCTAATTGCTTAGGTTTTTTATCTGGAAATATGGTATAATATTCGGGTTGTTGTGTAGATAACCATTTCTTGTAATCCGCATCACTTTCAACAATTATAACACCTCGCATAGAGAAATGTCCCTTGCCACAAATTTGATCACAACTTATTTCATAAACAAAATTTGGATTACCGGATCTAACCTTCATTTCTTCTGTAGTATACAAAGGAGTAAACCACAATGTTGTAGGAATACCCGGAACAGCATCCATTTTCATTCTAAAATGCACCAAACCAACATCATGAATAACATCCTGAGCGTTGATAACAAATTTGATAGGTCTGTTTACCGGAATATGCATTGTAGCAGCAACATGAATATCATCAAGACTGGCAGGATCATTAAAATCGACTCCTAAGCTGTTAGCACCCTTGGTTAATTTATAATCTTTTTTTCCTAAAATACCATCAGGACCCGGGTAACGAAACTCCCAACCAAACTGGTGTCCTGTAACTTCTATAACTACCGCGTCCTTCGGTGCGTCACTGGTAATTTTGAACCAATATTTTAAACCAAAAACCACTAGGACCGTTAAAAATATCGCAGGAACGGTTGTCCACAATAATTCCAATTTAGTATTGTGCGGAAAATAAAAAGCTTTACGCTCATCGTTTTCCTGGTATTTGAATGCAAACCAAAATAATAATATTTGTGTAATTACAAAAACAACGCCTGTTACACCGATAGTGATGTACAACATTAAATCTATCTTCTGTCCCATTTCAGATGCTGCTCCCATTGGAAACAATGTTTTTTGGAAAAACATATCGTTACACCACCAAACGCCAATTAAACCGGCGACTAAAAATGTAATTAATAAGAAAGCATTTATTTTATTAGTTTGCTTCCTTGCTTTTTCTTCACCTTTTAATACGCTTACGTATTCACTCGCCTTTGATATCTGAAAGATGACTACGAATATCATTACTACGATCGCTATCAATAAAATCTGTGTCATATTGCAAAATTATTTTCTAATATTATTATTCAACGCTATTGTTTAACAGCAACAACTCTTAAAATACTTATCTGCTACAATACCCAATATTATTTCTAAATGCGTAAATAGTATTAAGTATGGTGAATCATGCTCTCTTTAAGGAAAGGATGATTTTTAGCAGTGAGCGGATGTGCACTAAGAAATACACCAACCCTCCACATAATAATTCCAATAAAAAGAATCGCTATTCCAAATTCAAACGGCATTAATTCTGCATGATTGTACAGGGTACCAGGCATAACCATTTGCCAAAAATCTATCCAATGACCAAATATGATTAATACAGCCATAAAGGTTAACAATGTATAATTCCTTTTTGTGCTCTTTTTCATTAAAATTAACAGTGGTGCAGCAAAGTTTAACACCAGGTTCAAGAAAAATATACCGCGAAAAGGTCCGTAAACCCTGATTTTAAAATACCCTGTTTCTTCAGGAATATTTGCGTACCAGATCAACATATATTGAGAGAACCATAGGTATGCCCAAAATATAGAGAAAGCAAACATAAACTTACCAATATCATGCAAATGCTCTTCCGTTACATATTCCAACTCGCCATGATTTTTTAAAAACACAATAAACAGCGCTATTAAAGAAAGACCGGCAACGAAAGTGCTTGCAAAAGTATACCAGCTAAACATGGTACTGTACCAATGGGTATCAATACTCATAATCCAAAGCCATGGAATGGTTGAACCAACTGATAAACCGAAGAATACTATAAATAAGGCAGCCCATAAAATGTTCTTATTGATCCAACTTTTACCTGTTTCATAATCCATCGGACCATCTTTATCACTTTGCAGGCTTAAAGAACGCATTTTATAACCCAGGAAGGACCATAAAAATATAGTTAATGCACTAAATAAAGTAAAAAATACAGGATTTAGAAACCCACTTTTCCCTTTTATAATTCTATCATTTGCAACTGTTGTTTTATTTACCCAGGCATAAATATCATCATGACCACCCCAAACAATTGCCATCAATATTAAAAAAGCAATAATACCTAAAACAGGCACTACGCTTGATATGGCTTCCGGAACCCGACGTAAAGCAACCTGCCATCCACCCATCGCAAGGGTTGTAACACCCATAAAAAACATGGCAGCGTTAACCACTAATAACCAATACACGCAATTCTGCAACAAAACGGCCCAAAACCTGGTACTATTTATATTAGAAGTGCGCGTTCCGTGCTCAAAAGGATGGAACATTATAAAACCGTAAAGCAGGGCAATTACCCCAACGATAATAAGACCCATCGTCCACTTTTTATAATTGCCCGGTAATTCAAATGACTTATTCATCTATCTTATTTTGTGTTGAAACCTTTTAATTAATTATCCTTTTTTAGTAGTAGCTGTATCTTTTTTTGCTGAAGCTGAAGCTGTATTAGCTGTTGAATCAGTGGCACTGGCAGGCTTTGGCTGTAATGTGCGGATATACTGAACAATCATCCAACGCTGTTTTCTGCTAAGCTGAGATGCATAACTACCCATATTATTTTTACCATAATTTAAAGTATGGTACATAGTTCCATCGGCCATTTTAATGTAAGCTTCACTAGTAAGATTAGCTACACCTCCAATTTTACCGGAAGTTGCTAAAGGACCGTTGGCTTTACCTTCGGCACCATGGCAGATAGCACAATTTATATTAAACAAACGACCAGCTTCAGCCATTTCAGTTTTAGAAATAGGCCCAAGCGGACTTTTAACACCTGCACTTAGCTTGTAACCTGTTGTATCGTTGGCAAGGGTATAAGCAAAAAGCTCTCCAACAGGTATTGTACCTAAAACTGGTTGGCGGTTATAGTAAATTTCATGACCAGCATTGGATGTTTCGTCCGTAAACACCGTATCGTTTAAGGGAGCATAAGTTTCAATTGCTCTGCTATAAACCATATCCGGCATATAAATTTTTCCGGGTAAGCGTTTACTATCGCATCCGGTGATGATAGCAGCTCCTGCCAATGCAAGAACAAAAACTATTATTATATTATTTTTTTTCATTGCCTCTTTTGTAAAATCTATAAAATCAATTAAAACGACTGCCAATATTCTTTAATATCCTTTTTCCAATTCGCGGTACAAAACCTGCTCTTTATCATATCTGCCGATCCACCATCCTGATTCAGCAGTTTGAACATTAATTTCTTTTGCACCAGATTTCTCCAAAAATGCCTGTACATCATTTTCGTTGGTCTTATTAGTACATTCAATTACCATTACAAAAAGATCATCTGTAGCTCTTAAATGAAAATGATGCTTTTTAACAAATGGTGACAACTGACACAAATAACAAAAAGTAAGCACCATGCCAACAGCAGCAAAAAGTACCGTTAATTCAAAGGTTATCGGTATCCAAGCAGGTAAAGCAAAATGTGGTTTACCACCGATATTTAACGGATAATCTTTTGTAAAGATCCAACTAATACAAGATAAAGCCGTTGTTGTTCCTGCAACCCCATATATAAAACCGGCAGTATGCAAGCTAGTTTCTCTTAATCCCATGGCATGATCCAAACCATGCACCGGAAAGGGGGTGTAAACATCATGAATTTTATAACCTGCGCGGCGAACATCTTTCACTGCAGGAAACAATACTGCTTCATCATCGAAACAACCAACTACAAATTTTTTTATTCCACTCATATAATTTCAACTTTTGCGAAGCCTGGTACTCAGGAGTTGCTATAAATATTAAGACCTTTTATTATTATTTATCATTACCCAAATGGGTTATTGATTAATGCGCATGTTCTTCTACTTCGGCAATATAAAATTTAGTAGCATCTTCTTTTTCCAACTCTGTCATCTTCATTTTATAATTTTCACCGGTTGTTTTTAAGATACTCTTAATTTCTGCAACAGCAATTACCGGGAAGTATTTAGCGAATAGAAAGAAACAGGTAAAGAATAACCCAAATGTTCCTACATAAAACCCAATTTCATATATAGATGGACTATAATAAGTACTCCAGGAAGAAGGGAGATAATCTCTATAGGTAGAGGTTACGATAATTACAAAACGCTCGTACCACATTCCTATATTAACAATTATACTCATAAAGAAAGTAAACCCTATATTCCTTCTTAATTTTTTAAACCAGAACATTTGAGGAGAAACCACATTACAAAACATCATCAAATAATAACTCCATCCATAAGGACTAAACAAATTTACCCTGTTTTCTTTAAAAGCATACCACTCGTAAGGATTTTGACCATACCATGCAATAAACAATTCAGTTATATAAGCAATACCTACAATAGAACCTGTAAGCACAATCACCTTATTCATAGCTTCAATATGCCCTAAAGTAATATATTCCTGTAAATTAAAAACTTTTCTTAAAATAATCATCAATGATTGCACCATTGCGAAACCACTAAAAATAGCACCCGCCACAAAATAAGGAGGAAAAATTGTAGTATGCCATCCCGGAATAACTGAAGTAGCGAAATCAAAGGATACAATAGTATGCACTGATAATACCAATGGTGTAGCTAAACCTGCCAAAACCAATGAAAGCGATTCGTGTCTTTGCCAATGTTTAGTACTACCTGTCCAACCAAAAGAGGCGACACCATATAATAATTTACGCAATTTTGTTTTTGCTCTGTCCCTCACTGTGGCAAGGTCAGGCAATAAACCTGAATACCAGAATAATAAGGAAACAGTAAAATAAGTAGATATTGCGAATACATCCCATAAAAGCGGCGAGTTAAAGTTAACCCAAACCGGCCCCCTTGTATTTGGATAAGGCATAATAAAGAAAGCAAGCCAAACTCTACCCATATGCCAGATTGGAAACTGTCCTGCACATATTACAGCAAAAATTGTCATCGCTTCTGCTGCACGGTTAACTCCGGTTCTCCAACCTTGTCTGAACAATAGTAAGATAGCAGAAATTAAAGTTCCCGCATGACCAATACCTACCCACCAAACAAAATTGGTGATATCCCAACCCCAGCCGATTGTTTTATTAACGTTCCATTGGCCGATACCATAAGTTACTTCCCGATAAATACTGTATACACCAAATAACAATAAAACTACACTAATGTAGAACCCTATGTACCACAATCGGGTAGGTTTCATTTCAATGGGGCTAATAATGTCTTCCGTAACCTGGTGATAATTTTTGTTACCATCTACAAGCGGTTCCCTGATTTGCGATTCGTACTTTAATAATGACATATATCTTTCGGCTTTAACCTTTAGTATTTAACTATCAGCTTTTTTTTATTGACCCTTTTTCCAAACGGGATAAAAGGGAGTATTTATTTTTTGCCTATTCTTTTACATTGCTATAAAAATCTGTGGCCTCCAACTATGCGTGTTCTTTTTCATTTTTCATTGCACCTTCAGCAGGTTCTGCACCTTCTGCTTTTTCGTTAGTTATATGCCTGTCGGAATTTTTGATTTTGGCAAGATAATTAACATTTGGCAGCACGTGTAACTGATCCAGTACATAAAAATTTCTATGCTTGTGATCTACAAATCTAATTTTATACACATCACTTTCTTTATCATTTACATTACCAAATTTAATGGCATGTGTAGGACAAGCCTGCATACAAGCTGTCTTTACATTTCTAACTATGGATGGGTCTTCTGCTTTTTTAGCGTTTAATTTACTTTCCTGCAAACGTTGTACACAGAAAGAGCATTTTTCAATAACCCCTCTTGAACGGACTGTAACATCGGGGTTTAACACCATTCTTGTCAGGTCATCATTCATTTGAACGGTTACTTCGTTAAGATCATTTCCTATTAACGGTTGTTGATTATCAGGGAAACTATCTGCTCCGTTAAAATCAAGCCAGTTAAAACGACGAACCTTAAACGGACAGTTATTGGCACAATATCTTGTACCGATACAACGGTTGTAAGCCATCTGGTTTAGTCCTTCGCTACTGTGGTTAGTTGCTGCAACAGGACAAACGTTTTCGCAAGGTGCGTTATCGCAATGCTGGCACATCATCGGTTGAAAAACAACATCAGGATTACTCATATCACCCGTAAAATAACGATCAATACGCAGCCAATGCATTTCATGCGCCTTCATAACCTGTGTTTTACCAACAACACTAACATTATTTTCAGCAGTACAGGCTACTACACAAGCAGCACAACCAATACAAGTTGTTAAATCAATACTCATTCCCCATTTAATACCGGGTCTATCATAAGTACCATAAATTGTAGCATCTTTTTCGTAATCTTTTCCGCCAAAAGGAAGCAATTTCTTTCTTTCGTCATTCGGCTCTTTCAAAACCTCTTCGGGGTTAGCCACAAAACTTGAAAGACTGGCTTCATAAACAACCGGACGGCTTTCTGATGAACCATGAACCTGGGTTTGACCTAAAGGATAGGTATTGCCTGTTTTACTAATATCAGCGGCAGCTGAATAGGTAAATCCGCTGCCGTCAAAACCTACAAAAGGATAAGCATTGAAACCTGCACCAGTAGCACTTCTGCCAATATATTCCAATGTTCTTTCTTTGGTAGCAGATTGTCTGCCATAACCTAGTGCAACAGCTACAACATTCGGATGAATTCCGGGAAGAATTAATACCGGTAATTCTAATGTTTTACCATTTACCGTCACTTTGATAGTAGGCTTTTCCGGATGCACTTCATAACCGTCTCCCTGGTGTTGGCTACCTACGATATCCAGATTTAAAATGACTTTAGCCAAGGCGGGACTCATAACTGCGTAGTTATCCCAGGTTACTTTAGAAATAGGATCAGGCGTTTCCTGCAACCAGGGGTTGTTGGCTTGTTTACCACTACCTATAGACACTTTCTGATAAATAACTACTTCATAATTAGCCCCTTTTACAGCGGCAATTTTTGAGGCAGCACCAGCCAAAGCTGCATTACTAAAAGTAACAGAACCAAGGGAAGCAGCTGGTGGTGATAACAAGCCTTCCTGTAAGGCTTTATTGTAATTATCTACAGTTGCTAATTTAGCGATCCAATATGTTTTGAAATAAGTTTCGTAATCATTTGTGTTACCACTCCATTTTAATAAGGAAGTTTCAAAAGCCCTTGTCTTAAATAATGGATTAATAGTAGGTTGTTGAAAACTAATATAACCGGTTTTACCTTCCGCATCACCCCAGCTCTCTAACCAATGGTGAGCAGGAATACTAAACTTACACAATTCAGTCGTTTCGTTTAGGGTTCCGTTAAAGGAAATGGTAACAGGAACTTTTTTTAAACCGTCTGTAAATTTTTTACTATCGTAATAAGTATATGCGGGGTTTGTTTCGTAAACCAATAATGCGCCAACAGCACCGGCGTTCATATCATCTACCAACTTAACAATATCAGCGTCTACCCCTTGACGGTAATTAGCGGTAATGGCCCAATTAATTGTTTTACCATTAGCACCAATGATTTCATTTATAGCATTAACTATAATTTGAATATTTACATCATTACTACCGCAAACAACAAGACCTGCTCCTTTATTAGCAGCAAGTGCGGCTGCAGCAGCTTCAATTCCTTTATTTAATTTTGCATCTGCAATTACCGGTGCAGTAACAGCTCCACCCAGTTTAGCGTATAAAGCCAAAGCAACAGCACCCGTTTCTGAAGGTTTGTGAACAAAACGATCATCCGCATTACTACCTGTTAAACTTAGCGCACTTTCAAATTGAATGTGGCGGCTCATTTCAGGCTTTTCTGTAAGTCTTCTGGTCTTTGCATATTGTACTGCAAATTCAACCGGGCTAATCCAGGTTCCTAAAAAATCTGCATTTAAACTAACAATTACTTTAGCATTATCGAAATGGTAAGAGGGAATTGCTTTTTTACCATAAGTAGCCTGATTGGCCATAATGATTCCGCTATAACTAATCGCATCATATTGTATGTGACGGCTACCTGCAGGATTTTTTGCTATAAATTCAGTAATTACCTGTAAAGTTGTTGGAGATGTAATGGTGGAAGTTAACACCACCGTTGGCTTACCTGCCGCAGCGGTCATCGCATTTGCAACTAGTTTATCAAACGCATCGAAGGAAGAAACTTCTTTAAAATCTTTACCATCGTTTTGCATTGGATAACGCAAACGGGTGGTATCATATAAATCTAATACAGAAGCCTGAGCTTGTGCACTTGTTCCACCAGTTGTAAGCGGAGAGGCTTCATTACCTTCTATTTTAATTGGACGACCATCCCTTTGCTTAACAATTACAGGAATAACATCCCCTTCATTTACATAAGTGGAGGCATAATAATTTGCTACACCCGGAATCAGATCATCCGGCTTGTGCAAATAAGGAACAGCCTTACGTACCGGCATTTCGCAACTGGCAGCAATAGTTGCCGCAGCAGTACTGAAACCCAAATATTTTAAAAAATCTCTACGCGGAGTTTTGGAGTTCAATAAACCATCATCCAAATCTGATAATGGCAAAAGATCTTCTTTAAATTCGTCGTTTGCTGTTTTTTGATAGGCTTCAGACTCATTTAATTCACCAAAACTTTGCCAATACTTTTTATTACTCATATCTTATTAAAATGTGCTAATTGGCGTTGTGCTAATTTGCTAATTTTTATAAATTGTTACTGCTTATAATTAATCGATAACTGAAAACGTAGTTCTTAGAATTCCATTGCCAGTTGAAATATTTTTTTTCTACCTTAAAATTAGTAATGACATTTCTGACATTCGGTACCACCTATCTTTTCAACGGTTACACTATCTAATTTACCAGTTTTAATATCATTATGAAACTTTTCATAAATGCTATAGAATTTATTGCCTTCGCCAGTTTCTTTATTGTAAAAATTGACTTTACTTTCTCTATGACAATTGATACACCAGCCCATACTTAATTCCGCATATTGATATACCTGTGGCATTTCCTGAATTGGACCATGACAGGTTTGACAAACTTGTTTTCCAACCTTAACGTGCTGACTATGATTAAAATAAACATGATCCGGCAGGTTGTGAATTCTAACCCATTGGATAGGCGCACCTGGTTTGTCGTATTTTTTAATATCAGGATTCCATCCGGCGTATTTGTATAATTTTTGAATTTCTGCAGTACCATTTACCTGTTTTCCATCTTCCTGCACAATTGCATCACCCTTATACTCTTTTATAGCCATATGACAATTCATACAAACGTTAACGGAAGGAATATTTGCATGTTTACTATCCTGGGCACCACCGTGACAATACAAACAACTAATTTGATTGGTGCCGGCATGTACTTTATGAGAATAATAAATGGGTTGTTCCGGTTGATAATTTTTCATTCTTCCCAAGCCTATTGCAGCATTGATTGTCATGTAACCACCTAAACAAAATAATACCAACACCCCCATCATGATGTATGTTTTATTACGATAGAAAGGAACTGGTTCAGAACGAAGTACCCCATCTTTTTCTTCGGACAGCTTACGAAGACTGCTATTTACTTGCAGTAGAATTAGGGCAATAACTGCCAGAATTAAAGTTAATATTCCAAATAGTAAAGAATTGTCTTCAGACGGTGCGCCTGCTTCACCTCCGGCTGGAGCTGCAGTGGCCGGTAATTTATAGGCATCTGCATAATCAAGAATGGCTTTAAGATCTTCTTTTGGAAGATTGAATTGCGTCATCCTTACATTGTATTTTGCAAGCAAACCCTTTGCATATGGATCAGATTCCAGCATTGAGTTGGTATTGTTAATCCATTTGTAGGCCCACTCCGCGTTTGGCTCACGTGCCCTGGCGCCTTGCATTTTGGGGCCGGTATAATCTTCAAGAGGTTTATGGCAGTTGGCACAGTTGGCTTTAAACAAAGCTTCACCATCAGCTGCAAAACTGAAATTGCTTATGGAGACTAATACAATAAATAGTAAACTTGCGGAGACTTTTTGTAAGATTTTTCTATAACGACTCATACAGTTATTCGGATGCTTAATTGGAAGAATATCCTTCTATGGCTGCAAAAATAAGTTAGTATGTCCACATAATATCAACATTTTTAAAAAAAATTTTTCCTTGCCCAGCTTGGTTTTCAGCTAATTGTTATACTTGCGTATAGCTAATTGTCACAATTATGTAAACATTATTTTTGCAATCCAATTTTCATTTTCCTGCCAATGAACTTATTTGTTTGATGTTTGGCCTTGCTTAAAAATAATTACATCAACGGTGACATTTTAAATTAATTGGCCCTTTTATATCAATATTCAATAAATAATACAAAAGATTTTTCCAAATTAGCAAGTACAAAATTTATTAAAGTTACTTTTAGGCGGTTAGCAAAAACCGCCTTATACTTCAATTAAAATTTATAACCAAGATACTAATGAGCGAACCTATTCTTTCAATGATGGCCGAAAAAAAAATCCCCGCTATCGCAATCTTTGCAAGCGGTGCAGGTAGTAACGCTGAAAAAATTATTGAATATCTTTTTTTAAAAGAAACAGTTGCAGTGGTAAAATTAATAGTTTGCAACAAGCCGGATGCAGGCGTATTAAATATCGCTAAAAAATATGCTATTGAAACCTTATTGATAGAAAAGGAATTATTTTTTAACAGTGATATATATATAAGTGTTCTAAAAAACAGCCATATCGATTTTATAGTCTTAGCCGGCTTTTTATGGAAGATTCCTGTATCCTTAATAAAAGCTTATCCTGATAAAATAATAAATATTCATCCAGCACTTTTGCCGAAATACGGTGGCAAAGGTATGTACGGCAATAAAGTACATGAGGCTGTTATTAATGCCGGAGAGCAGGAAAGTGGCATAACAATTCATTATGTAGATGAATTTTATGATCATGGGAAAATAATTTTGCAAACCACCTGCACTATAGATGCCGGTGATACCGCAGCAAGCTTGGCCGACAAAATACATATATTGGAACATCAAAATTATCCACTGGCTATTGAGCTGATCTTAAGCAAGCAAAGGGTGCAGCATTAAGCAGGCGTGCTGGTAAGATGTATTTATTGGATTAGGTAGATTATTCGCAAACCTGCTATTTTAAGCTGTTTTTACTTTTTAAATGTAGCCCTTTAAAAAACATACCTGTCATTAAGTAACCTTGGTTAACCTTAAAAAACGCGACTATTTCTAAAGCGTTATAATATTTAAGCCGCATTTTTTCAATTCAGCACCAGTTTTTCGCTGCATACCCTTCGCCTCTACAGCCGGCGGGCTGCGTAACTGCAAAGCCGCCCATTGGCTTCTTTCAAAAAAAATAAGCTGCGTATTTTTTATTGAATCCCGCCCATGGCGGACCGAACCCAATGAGGCGGCTTATGTAATTACCGGTATTTTTAAAACCAGTCTGCGAAGGGCATCATTTATTGAAAATGTATAATTTGCATGGATAAAATATAAAAACTAAGCACCAATAAGTTTGCGAATTAAAATGCCTGATGTACACTTTTGTATTATCTAAAAGTTATGCAGCTAAGACTATACTGTTTTTGCGAATTATCTACCTAATCCAATAAATTTATTTCCATAAATTTATCTTAGCTATTATGAAGGTCAAGTAACAGAAAATTATTAACCCCATTCCATAACAAAATAGATTCCGTCTTTATATCAGATTTTTTTTTATTAATTTACTATCATCCAGCTGTTTGTTGTGGTAAAAAAGCAAAATTGCCGTTAAAAGGAGCTGCCATTTATAAACTTATAATATGTTGGTGTAATATTGCTGCTAATAATTAGCGTATTGTACAATCCATTTAAAATTTTCTGCTTACTGTTTTTTTTGCTGATGCTGACCAACGCAGTAATGGCCCAATTTAGCATTAGCGGTACGGTGTATGAATCTTCCAAAACAATACCTGTAAAAAACGTTGTTGTAAAAAGTAGTTCAGGTACCATGACAACTACTGATTCGGCCGGCCGTTATACCATTGCCTGTGTACAAAAAGATTCGCTCACTTTTATCTATCACAATAAGGCTACCAACTGGTTTGCTGTAAAATTAATAGAGAATATGAGCAGTTTTGATATTTCTCTGCACATTACCCTAAATGACCGGTTTAAAACATTAAAGGAAGTTAGGGTGTTCAGTAAAAATTATCAGCAGGATTCTATTGCCAACAGAGAAGATTATGCGAAGGCTTTTAATTACCACAAACCGGGTATTTCAACCACAAGTTCTGATTATAGCGGCACACCCGGACTGGATCTTGATGAATTTATAAATATTTTTCGGTTTAAAAGAAATAAACAATTAAAACATCTTCAGACAAGGGTATTGGAACAGGAACGGGAAAGCTATGTTAGTTATCGTTTTAATAAAAATCTAATCCGCCGAATTACCCATTTGGATGGCACTGATCTGGATGACTTTTTGGGTCGTTACAGACCAAGTTTTGAGTTTACCCAATTAAGTTCCCTTCCTAATTTTTACCAATATATCCTTAACTCCTCCTACCAGTTTAAAAAAGAAAGAAATATAGAAGACCTCAAAGAACAAACACCGTAATTTGAGCCATAATACATTAATTAACTACTACACATATTTAATTTTGCGGAAAAACAATCTTAGATTTTCGTTTAAATTAACTTTTTAAGAAAATTATAAATTAAGAAAATGGAACAAACTTTATTAGGGGTAGGTACCCGATTACAGCACACTCAATATGGGCAAGGGGTAATTATAGGTGTTAGGTATGCTACTTATCTGATTACTTTTATAAATTATGGCACTGTTGAAATTGACAAAACGGATACCGGACTGGATGAAATTATTCCCGCGCAGGTTACGGTAGAAATAGAAACGGTATCAGAAACGGAAAAGTCATTATTAAAGATTTTACGCCTTTGGGGCAATGTAAATGAAATTGTACCCCTTGGTGAAAAATGGATCGGCGGTACAATTTTATTACAGCCTGCAGATAAAAATTTAAAACCAAAAGAAATTCCGGCAGCCGATTTTTTTCATAAAATAGTGATGCTGCGGGATAGGCTGCGTGTATTGGAACAAAATATAAACAGCCATAAAAAATTAACCGATGAAGAGAAGGTAAATATGCAGCAATACATAACCCGCTGTTACGGATCACTTACAACTTTTAATGTTTTATTTAAAGAAAAAGAGCATTGGTTTATTGGGGATAAAAGTAATAAGGAGGATTAAGCAGGCAAACAAAAAAAATATATTTTAATGGCTTCATTACTATTTATGACCCATTAACCTTAGAACATACGGTATTTTATTTCCTGCAAAATTTAGAACACACTTTTAACATACCTAAAAGTATATAGCAGCGGCCTGTACTGCTTTTTTCGAATTATCTATCAAATCCCATTGTATTAATATTTCAGTAGTTTTTCAATACATTCATGAAGGCGGCTATAAGCCATAAAGTTTTTTTCAAGTTCAATATTAAAAGGTATCGGCGTATCAAGACTGCCGCAGCGCAATACAGGTGCATCTAAAAATTCGAAGCAATTTTCGGCGATCCATGCAGCAATTTCTCCACCAATGCCCCCTGTTAAAGTATCTTCATGTAACAGCAATACTTTACCGGTTGCCTTGACCCCGGTTTTAATTGCATCATAATCCAACGGCAATAATGTACGCAGATCTATAATATAAAAAGAATTTTCAACGTGATCTTTTGCATATTGAATAGCCCAATGAACACCTGCACCGTAGGTAATTATTGTTACATCAGCTCCGGCTTGTACAACGCTTGCCTTACCAATTTCAATCTCATAATATTCATCAGGAACGGGGCCGCTGATGCTTCTGTATAAAGCCTTGTGTTCGAAAAACAATACCGGATTAGGGTCATTAATAGCCGCTATTAATAATCCTTTGGCATCCGTTGGCGTGGATGGGTAAACAATTTTTAAGCCTGGTGTATGCACAAACCAAGCCTCGTTACTTTGGCTGTGAAACGGTCCTGCCCCTACACCACCGCCGGTAGGCATACGAATAACCACATCGGCATTTTGACCCCAACGGTAATGGATTTTTGCAAGGTTATTGATAATTTGATTAAAGCCTACCGTAGCAAAATCTGCAAACTGCATCTCCATTAAACCTTTAAAACCTTCCAGACTTAAACCCAGAGCAGCACCCACAATAGCACTCTCACAGATGGGGGTATTGCGAATTCTATCTTTGCCAAATTTTTCTGCCAGGCCTTCGGTAATTTTAAATGCACCCCCGTATTCCGCTATATCCTGCCCCATTACAATTAGCCCCGGGTGTTTCTCCATCGATTGTACCAAACCCTCTTTAATGCCATCAATAAAACGTTTTTCAGGCGTCGTTTTAGGTAAAGGAATATTTAAAATATATTGTTGTTTGTGCGCTGCAAATAAATCCTCCAGTTCGGCTTTAGTATCTGCTACCATCGGGACAGACTCATATCCCATTTTTACCTCTGTATCGATATACTCTTTAAATTGCTGTCGGGTTTCAATGATAAATTGCTCCGTAATTACTTCCTGCTCTAATAAATAATTTTCGTAATTTTTGATAGGATCTTTTTGTTGCCACAAATCAAATAAATGAGCAGGTACATATTTTGTACCGCTCGATTCTTCATGTCCGCGCATTCTGAACGTCATGCATTCAATCAGGTAAGGTTTTTGGTTTTCAATACAATACTCGCGAACACCTTTAATGGTATCATAGACCTCTAAAATATTGTTGCCGTCAATCTGAATACCTTCCATTCCATAGCCTTTGGCACGATCTACTAAATTAAAGCAACGGTACTGCTCGTTAATGGGTGTACTTAAGCCATAGCCATTATTTTCTATGATAAAAATAACAGGAAGATCCCATACTGCGGCAACATTAAGCGCTTCGTGAAAGTCTCCTTCACTTGTACCTCCGTCTCCGGTAAATGCCACAGCTACTTTGTTGTTGCCACTTAATTTATAGGCTAATGCTACACCATCTGCAATGGCCATTTGCGGACCCAGATGAGAAATCATTCCACAGATATGGTGCTCTTTATTGCCAAAATGAAAACTTCTTTCCCGGCCTTTACTGTACCCATCTTTACTTCCCTGCCATTGTTTAAATAATTTATGCAACGGCATTTTACGCGCTGTAAATACGCCAAGATTACGGTGCAACGGCATTATCCATTCCTGCTGCTGCATGGCCATTGTAACCCCAACGCTGATTGCCTCCTGACCAATACCACTGAACCATTTGGAGATTTTACCCTGCCTTAATAAAAGCAGCATTTTTTCTTCAATCATCCGGGGAAGTAATAAATTTTTATATAGTTCGATCAGGATTTCGTTGGAGATATTTTTTCTATTAAAAAGCATGCCCGTTAATATTTAATAGTGAGTACACTAAGTTAGGTATAAAAGTTATTAGTTATAAGTTATGAGGTATAAGTGCTGCGATGGCAGGGTTGTTGTTTTTTTTGAGGACCTAAAATTCTTTATAAGCTGCGTTTATTTTATTTGTAAATTTTTTAGATAAAATTTCATTTTTCAAATAAATAATTGCGGTACGCATAAAAAATTGAAAATATACTTTTACATAAAATAAGAAATTTTTAACTGCACAAAATTAGTTTTGGTTACTTGTTAATGACAACAGCTTAACTTATTTTGCAGCATTAGTAAATGCTTTTTTATTAACATAACTATTAAAGAAAGAAAGCAGTATGCTAAACAACATGGCGTACCAAAAACCATCCACCTCAAAACCATGTACAAAGTGAGCATCCAATAAAATGATGCAGGCATTTATTACAAATAAAAAAAGCCCAAGGGTAAAAATTGTTGCCGGCAAGGTTAGTATTACCAACAAAGGTTTTATAACTGCATCCAGCACTGCCAAAACCAAGGCCACCAATACTGCGGTAATGATATTGTTGTTTCGGATAGCAATACCCGGAAGAATGGCTGCCAGGATAAAAACATTGACAGTGCTGATTAATATTTTATATAAAAATTTCATGGTCAACCGATTTTAAATTACCACCAATTCATAAAAATCTTCGGGTTGTAAATATTTAATGGCCAGGGTCCTTAATTCTTCTGCAGAAATATTTTTTATCATTTTGATGGTATCATAAAAATATTGCTCGTTGAGGTTATTAAGTATAATATTTTTCCAACGGCCAATGATATGGAAGGGTCCATCAAGGTCGCCAAGGATGGTACCTATTAAATAATTACGGATCAATAACAATTCTTCTTCATCAATTAATTCTTCCCGCAAGATTTCCATTTCTTTATACACTTCTTCAATAGTGGCTTCAGTAACCTCCTTGCCGGCTTCTGTACTTATTAACAATGCCGTATCTTGAAAATGGCTTTGCACATAACTATGAATGCCATAAGTATACCCTTTATCTTCCCGGATATTATCCATTAACCTGGAGCCAAAATAGCCGCCAAAAACAGTGTTTAAAACCATCATCGGCATAAAATCAGGATGGTGTCTGTTGGGAAATGGGCGGGCAATTCTTACAGCACCCTGCACACCGTTTACATCATTAGAAATACGGTATTTTTTTTGCTCAACAGGTAAAGCCTGAACCGTTTTGGGATTTTTAATGCCGGGCTTCAGACCGAGTTTTCCAAACTGTTCATTCAATAAAGTATAAAGATTTTCAGGAAGTTTGCCCGCTACAAAAATTACACAATTTCCATTTAAATAATACTGCTGAAAATGATCTTTGAGTTGGGATGTTGATAGCGCATCAAAATCCTCAGCAATAATATATTTACCATAGGGATGATGATCTCCATACAGGTAGGCGTCAATTAAACGATTGGCTACAATATCGCATTTTTGCAGACTAACCGCTAATTTTTGCTTGCTGTTTTGTTTATAAATATTTAATTCTTCTTCGGGGAAAATTGAGTCGGTAATCATTTCCTTTATCACCGGAAGAAGCACCTCAATATGTTTTGATAAGGTGTGTAAACTGATGGAAGCGGTTTCATGATGACAGCCCCTATTGCAATAGGCGCCATAATATTCAAAGTGTTCATTTATTTCGAAGGCTGTTTTTGTTGAAGTGCCATTCTTTAACATATGACTTGTTGCTGCTGCAACACCATTGCTTTTTTGGTAACTGTCGCCTGCATAAAAGATCATTTCTAATTGTACTACTTCCTGTGCACCGGCATCTATGGAATACACTTCTACCCCATTGTCCAACACCATTTTTTGGTAAGGTTTTAATTGAAGGTCAAATTCTATGGCGTCTTTTATTAATGGAGCTTCTGTTCTGTTTAGCATTAAATATTATCTTTTCTTATCCTTAAAAAACGGGATGTATTTAAATTAATTGTTAGCGTAATAATACAGGGTATTGCAATTATTTTCCTGAAATATTACGTTGCTTTCTTTTATCAATTCAGCGGTAGTAACGGCCTGGTATTTTCCCAGTTCGGTGTTTATAAGTTCTGCATCGCCCAGTAGCGCATACATGGCTAAATTGGTTGCACGGCTCATAACACTCATATCTTCAAAAGCCAGCATGCTTTCCGTTTTATTTTTAACTTTTTCTAATTCCTTTTCTGTAATACCTTTTTGTTGAAGGATAGTAATTTCTTCCATCAATGCTGCTTCGGCATCTTTCATACTTACACCTTTAACCAATTTACCTTCAATGCTTAGTAAACCGGCATCTGTACTTCCTGAGTGAGAACAGTCGATGGTACTGAAAAGCTGTTTCTCTTTTACCAGGGCCTGAAATAATCGGGAAGATCCGCCACCGCTTAGTATTTCTGTTATTAAGTCGGTTACATAATACCGATCATCCAACCTATTGCAAATATGCCAGCATTTATATAGGGCATCAATGGGAACGTTGGCTTTTACTTCTAAAGCTCGTGCACCTGTCTGCTTTGGTTCGACGGGTACGTTGCGGACGTATTTAGTGCCTGCAGCAATTGGACCAAACCATTTTTGAGACAAGGCTTTTACCTCATCGGTTGTTACATTACCCGCAACAACCAATATGGCATTTACAGGAGTGTAATGTTTTGCAAAAAAGTCTTTTACATCCTGCAGGGTAGCATCTTCTACATGTTTTAATTCTTTACCAATCGTCATCCAGCGATATGGATGTTTTGTGTAGGCAAGCGCTCTCATTTTATGCCAAACATCGCCGTATGGTTTATTAATATAGTGTTCTTTAAATTCTTCACTTACCACTTTTCGCTGAACATCCAAACTTTTTGCGTCAAAGGCCAGACTCAACATCCGATCACTTTCGAGCCAAAAAGCGGTTTCAATATTTTCTGCCGGAAGCTGGCAGTAATAATTGGTTAAATCGTTGGTGGTAAAAGCATTGTTTTCGCCCCCTGCAACCTGCAAGGGTTCATCATAGTTAGCAATATTTATGCTGCCGCCAAACATCAGGTGCTCAAACAAATGCGCGAAACCTGTTTTTTCAGGATCTTCATCTCTTGCACCTACATCATAAATTACATTAACAACTGCCATTGGAGTGCTTTTATCCTGGTGCACCAAAACCCTAAGTCCATTATCAAGGGTAAACTTTTCATACTGAATCATATGTCAAAGTTAGGTAGAGTTGCCAATAGTATAAAATGAAAGAATGAAGAAAAATTTTAATCTTTTATTGAGTTTACTAAGTTTTACGATAATTGTCTATCGTTTTTAGGATAGAAAAATTGGAAGTCAAATTTTATTTTCTGTCGCGGTTTATTGACAGTATAATTAAAGATAAATTATAAATCCGGGATATATTGGCACTGCTTTAATGGCTATTGCAGCAGCCTGATTTTATATCTTACCTAATACTAACAGGCTTTATAGTCAATTGCATTAATGCTCCTTTTCTACGTACGATCAATCTTATTTTTTCGCTATTTGTTTGTAGAATATCCTTGTATTGCATGATATTATTGCTAAAATTGTTATTTACGCTTACGATAACATCATCCCTTAAAATACCGGCTTTTGCTGCCGGAGAATTTGGGATTATATCATCCACCAGCACAGCGCCATCAATAAAGTAGGTGGCCATACCAATATATGTGTAATCAAACGGTTCTGCAAAATGACTATTGGGTAGTAAATGAATCTGTCTTTTTGGATAATTAATAATAAGGTTAAAGCGCCTTAAAAGATCATTACCCAAAAGGCCACCTACAACAGGGTAAGAGGTAACATTGTATTCGTCACTGTATAAATAGGTGGGTACATTTCTAAATCTATACCGGCCTACTTCCACCATTTTAGTTACCGTGAGGCGCATTTGCAATTTGCCCCCCATTCCCTGAGCCTGTGTATAAACAGGTTTACGTCGTGCCAGCAGTACGCTGCTATCTTTTACAAACCGATCGCTCAGTAAAAAGCACAAACCAGCACCGGTATCAAAATAATAATTAAAATTTATTTTTCTTTTATCCCTTACAACAAGGTTTACAATGGGCAAGGTGGTAAAAACCGGATTAAGTAAGGTGCCATCGCGCGGATATTGCATTTCGCCGGGAGAGAACACCTGTATTGTTGTGCTATCGAAATTTATTTTAACGATGTACCTTCTAAAAAAACTGTAGCCAATAATACCATCAATTTTTTGCCCGTAAACACTTGTTAACACCTCGTAGTCGTTTACATGAAAATTTAAATTCTTTACGGTAAGATTTTTAAAATACAGGGTTTGGTTAAAGGCAAAACTTACTTTATGACTATCGCCCATTCCGGTTATAACCGTATCGCTTGGGGTAATTTTAATTTTTAATGTAGCAACGGTGGTAGAATCCAGGCTGATACCCCCGCTGCCGGTATCTAAAATAAAATTAAGGGAGTCTTTTATATCATTCAGTTTGGCCTTTACCACCATTACGCCACCGCTGTACTGTGTAAATGGAAAAGTGGTTAGTAAGACCGCTTTAGGCAAGGGTGTTAAAATCTCCTGACTACTACAGGGGGAAGCAATTATTAAAGCCGCAAATAAACAAATCAAGTATAAATAATTGTTTATTCTAAGGTACTTATGCTTGTAGCGAATCATTGTGGCAATAGTTAATTTGTAAATATTTGTTTTCTTGCGGTAACAACACTTAACAAATAAAACTGTTTATATACAGCTTCTTCTTTTACCTATTTTTAAATATACAACCTAATGATTGTAATTTTGTTACTTATTATACAAATGGTTTTATGGAATTAGAAAATTTATATTCAAAAGCTTTACATTTTGAATTTTTATCGGTAGAAGAAGGTGTTTATTTGTTTGAGCATGCTCCCTTAACTGCATTAATGTATGTAGCCAACGAGCTACGAATCAAGCAGGTACCACATGGTAAGGTTACCTGGATAATTGATCGCAATGTGAATACTACCAATGTATGCATAGCAAATTGTAAGTTTTGTAATTTTTATCGCATTCCCGGTCATGCAGAAGCTTATATTACAGATATTGAAACGTACAAAAAGAAAATAGACGAAACCTTTAAATACGGCGGCGAGCAATTGTTATTACAGGGTGGCCACCATCCCGGTTTAGGGTTAAGTTATTATGTGCAACTTTTTAAAGAATTAAAAAGTTTATATCCTACTTTAAAATTACACACGCTTGGTCCCCCGGAAGTGGCCCATATTACCAAGCTTGAAAAAAGTACCCATCGCGAAGTATTGATTGCTTTAAAAGAAGCCGGTATGGATAGTATGCCCGGACCAGGTGCAGAAATTTTGACAGACAGGGTAAGAAGGTTAATAAGTAAAGGCAAATGCGGTAGCCAGGAATGGTTGGATATTATGCATATTGCGCATGAACTTGATCTTACAACAAGCGCTACGATGATGTTTGGTCATGTTGAAACGCTGACGGAGCGTTTTGAACATTTGGTAAAATTAAGAGAAGTGCAAAGTCGTAAACCAGAGAATGCCAAAGGGTTTTTAGCATTTATTCCCTGGACATTTCAGGACGTAGATACCTTACTTTCTAAAATAAGGGGCGTTCATAATTTAACTACGCCAGAAGAATATATTAGAATGATTGCGATGAGCAGGATCATGCTGCCCAATGTAAAAAATATTCAGGCCAGCTGGTTAACGGTAGGTAAAAAAACTGCACAGATTTGTCTTAATGCCGGTGCCAATGATTTTGGAAGCATTATGATTGAAGAGAATGTTGTAAGTGCAGCAGGTGCACCACATCGTTTTACGGCCCAAGGTATTCAGGATGCCATCCGCGAAGCAGGTTTTGAACCACAGCTCCGCAACCAGCAATATGAGTTTAGAAATATGCCGGTTGCAATGGAAGAGCAGGTAATAGATTATTAATTATTACAGACCATCTTATAAAAAATAAAATTGGTCTTTACTTTAAAATTGAATGTAGATGTCCATAACAGGATCAAAAAAATTATTGCATCGTTTTAGAATGGTGGGCATAGCAGAAGGAATTTCTTTTTTAGTATTGCTTTTAATAGCAATGCCTTTGAAGCATTTCTTAAAAATACCGCAACCTGTAAAATACATTGGCTGGGTTCATGGAGCACTCTTTATAACTTATATTTATTTGTTGATTGAAATGGCGGGGGAATTTAAAAAGAATTTTGGCTGGTGCGTTAAAAGTTTTCTTGCGGCTTTTATACCATTCGGTACTTTTTTAACCGATAAGCAATTGAAAAAGGAAGCAGCGCAGCTGGATAAGAATTATGAGTTGTAATTGCGATAAAAGCATTTTCGTTTGATTACTAAATTAAAACTTTTGGATGGGAATTATTAGCCATTTTTGGGTAGCAGCTTTCCATTTTAAAACAGCACAATCTTTTTAAATGCTTCTTTAAATAGCCTTACCTCATGTTTTGTGTGGGGTAACATACATTGCAAGATGGTAAATATTGAAGTTGTGTCTAAAATATAAAGCCGTAAAATTACCTGAGCATTAACGAAGCTATTAACACAGTGCAAAAATTTTAATTATTTTATTTATTTCTAAGCTTACTCAAAAATATTAGTTAAGGCGGTATTTAACTTCCAATTTACCTGCTTAGCTTGCTCACATCTATACTAACACAGGCATTATATTCAGGTAATTGTTTCTTTATCTTACATACATCAGCCTTTGCACAAATAAATTTATTATAGTGGAAGAACTATAATTATTTTCAAAGGCAGACTTTCCTGATATTTTTACGGCACAACATTTAAAAATTCCTCCACAGACATCACTGTATTATTGGTAGTTCAGGAAGGCTCCATATTTAAATAATAGCAGAAAAGAGTGACAGGATTGTTGAAACAATCTAAAGAGATCTACCCACCTAAGAATATTATAATTTTCTGCAATTTTAGTATTACCCAAAGAAATTATGATAATTGGAGGATTGGATTTAATCAAATTTCTGTTAAGAATAGGCAGGAACTTGAAGGCCATATTAATTTTGCAAGAAGAAAAAACATTTATACAGCTTCAAAATGCTGATAATATGGCGAAAAATTACGCATTTAAAAACTTTTCCAAATTACAACGCTGTAAACCGTTTGAATTGGTAAATAAATACTCCAAATTCTCACTAAATTTTTCGTAATTCAGTATATATACTCTTATGATTCAATTAAAAACACATTATAATACCTTACAATTCATTTAGATATATTTAAATATTCATTTTTTCATTAAAACAGCGTTATCCACATAAATTTTAAAATGTGGACAAATTTCGGAAAATACTAATTCAAAAATTGAGAAAAACCACTCTTGTTAAGCATTAGATAAATTTTTAACTTTACTTCAAATCTAATAATTATGAAAAACCCTAGCAACCAACAAACTATTGTTTTACCAAACCTTATGAAATTTTTGGCTAAAGCATTTAAAAGTATTTTTACCTCAGAATCGAAAACTGATTTTGCAAGATTAAAGAATTTTATTGCCTCGTGATTTGTCCAGTTTTACTTATTTTTTTTTAAGATAATGGCCATTGTCTTGCTTTAGCTAAACAGGTATTCCACATCAGCCTTGCTTAGTGCTTTAACAAAATTAACGTCATCACTAATCAATTCGTTTGCCAATTTGCGTTTGCGTTCCTGCAGTTGCATAATTTTATCTTCAATCGTATCGATGCATATCATACGGTAGGCAAAAATATTTTTTGTCTGCCCGATGCGATGGGTACGATCAATGGCTTGCTGCTCAACCGCAGGATTCCACCAGGGATCAACAATGTACACGTAATCCGCTGCAGTTAGGTTTAAACCCACACCACCCGCTTTTAAAGAGATAAGGAATACCCTGCACTCATCATTATTTTGAAAATTATCAATTGCTTTTTGTCTGTCGGTTATACTTGTGCTGCCATCAAAATACTCATATGGAATACCTTGCTCTTTTAGTTTTTCCCTTATCAAACCAAGCATACCTAAAAATTGAGAAAACACCAATGCTTTATGTTCACCGATATTTTCAAATATTTCTCGGGTAAGCTCATCCAATTTAATAGAATGGTTGGGATATTTTTCCTCTTCATTCAATATAGCCGGACTATCACAGATCTGCCGCAGTTTCATCAAACCTTGTAAAATAGTTAACTGCGATTTATCAATACCCTGTTGATCGATAACGCCTAATATTTTATCGCGGTAACTATTTCGGTAAGAATCATAGATTTTACGTTGTTCCTTTTCCATCTCACAAAAAAGAATAGTTTCGGTTTTTTCGGGAAGATCTTTTGCAACCTGTTCTTTTGTGCGGCGTAAAATAAACGGGTACAATAATTTACGGAGATGGTCTTTTTGTTCCTGCTCTCCAAATTTATCGATGGGGTTAGCAAATTCATTTCTAAAAAAGTCCATACTACCCAACAAACCGGGATTTAAAAAATTCATCTGTGCAAAAATATCAAAAGTATTATTTTGCAAAGGCGTACCACTCATGCACAACCTATTTTTAGCAAGCAACAAACAAGCAGCCTTAGTTACTTTAGAGGCAGGGTTTTTAATGGCCTGGCTCTCATCCAACACCACATAATCGTACACAATTTTTATAAGGGTTTGAATATCGCTTCTTAAAGTGCCATAAGTGGTAATGATAACGTTAGCCTTTTGCAATTCAACGATATCTCTTGTGCGCATGCTACCATGATGAATACGCCAGGTAAGGTCTGGTGTAAACTTTTTAATTTCATTTTCCCAGTTGTAAATAAGTGTTGTAGGACAAATAACAATCGCTTTTAAATTGCCTTCCTGGGCTTTGTAATGTTGCAGCATTGTTAGTGCCTGCACGGTTTTACCCAACCCCATGTCATCTGCCAAAATACCACCCCAGCCAACTTCATTTAAATAATTCAGCCATTGATAGCCTGCCGTTTGATAAGGCCTTAAAACCGCCTGTAAACCAGTAGGCACCGGTATTTCGGGTATTTGTTTAAACTCCCGCAGACGCGAAAATTTTTCATCGAGGTTAAAACTTAATTCTGTGGCATCGCGATTTTCGTAGAGCTCATCAATAACACTCATGTGGTATTTAGACAAGCGAAGTTTATCGTTTTTACCATCGCCAACCTTAAATAAAAGAGAGTAGCGTTTAAGCCATTCATCAGGTAAAATACCTAAAGTACCATCGCCCAACTGAACAAAAGATTGCTTGGCTGCCAATGCTTTTTTAATATCATTGATGCCAACCCGCTGACCTTCAAAATCAATTTCCACTTTAGCATCAAACCAGTCCAACCCGCTACTTACATGAATATGGGTAGAAGGCCTTGCAGTGTTGAACCTAAAATTACGAAGTGCTTCAAAACCAAAAACCGGCACTTTTAGTTCTTTCATTGCATCTACAAAAAGAAAAAACCAGTTGTTGCGCAATACTTCAGAACCTTTAAGCACCATGCTATTGCCTTCTTCGGGCTGAATAAACTGGCTGTGCAAACCAGACAATGTATCGGCAAAGCGTTGCTCAGCCTCTTTATTACGATGAACAATCAATATTTTATCGCCATCCGGAATAGTGATGGTATCCTTATCATTTGCCTTGGTTTCAAATCCTTTGTAGGTAAATATGGGTTGAAAAACGAGGTAATCACCTTTTTCCTGGAGCATTAATTTTACTTCAGGTTCACCACTTTTAATTTCTTTTACCAGGCTTTTATCAAACTCCACTTTATACTCCTTTGTAAGGGGCATAATTACCTTTTGCATCTGCGCGGCCCAATTTTCTTTACTTAGTTTTATATTGCCGTCCTTAATAAATTTTTCTGCCTGCAACACATCTTCCGCTTTTTGCCACAGGTAAAAAACATGATTGTACAAAAACAAAATGCTATTGCCACATTCGTTATCGGTTACAGGCTGTGCGGCGCCATTAATATTAAAACGGCACTGTAATTCAAAATGATCGTCTTTCGCAACTATTTTAAATTGGGGCGTTAAATAGGTATCGCTTAACGTTACTTCTACCAAATTATCGGTTTTAAAAACCTGATTTTGAGGCAAGTAATAAACAAAGGGACTGGCACTTTGTTCATCAAACAATTTTTTAAGTTTTGGCTGCAAATATTCGGTTATCAACAATTTTGTTTCTTCCGGAAATTCGTCACCATCGGTTTGAATAATGTTTTCCCAGATGCCACTGAAGGGTGAATTTCTGTTGAGGTATTTATTTACTTCTGTTGCCTGAAGCTTTCTTATTTGCTGCAATAATATTTTATCATCTTCACTAAATAACTCTGTATTAACATATTTGGTAAGATCTAATTTTTCAATTTTTCCTAAAAGTTTTTTATTGGTATCATCAACATCACCCTGTACGGCATCTACCACAAAATAAGGATAGGTAATGGCATTAAAATTAAAAATAATGCCCAAACGTTTAGTGGGCAAAGCTTCAATGGTAGTCACATCTTCCTGGTGCAGGCGTGGAATATCTTGTAAGTAAGATGGTCTTTCAACAGGCGCTACTGCTGCAACTCTTTTAATACTGGTATCTAAAACGGTTAAAAATGGCTTACCTTCTTTATAGATAAATTCAAATTTTCCGGCAAGGTCATCTGTAAGGCTGTAGCCGTAAATCTGTAATAATTTATTTTTTTCCTTATCCCAGTTTCTGATGGTATCAAAATAATAAGGGCCATAGGTTTGAATAAGTTGTAAAAATAAGATGGTTTTGTGCACACATAAAGGGTGTGCAGTTTCATCGCATTTGCAGGAGGTATCAAAATTACGCTCGTCGTTTTTTTGAATAACCAGCGGAAAAACTTGTCCCTCGTAATTAAGTTCGGCTTCTACCCTTTCGTTTGCGGCAACAATAATTTTTGCTTTAATCGTAAGCACGGCAGTTTCAGCGGTATCAAATATTTCGGAGGCGGATAAAACACGGATTGTTTTGAGCTCAATATTTTTCATTTTAGCAACGGTATGCCGTTGGTTGTAAACCAGGTTATCTGTGCCGAGCAAATTTTTATCGATGAGTTCCTGTAATTTAAACAGTGCGGCAACTTCATGCCGGCAAATATCACCTAAATTATATGGGCATCCGCAACGAAGTGACAGCGCCTGAGGGTCGTTATATTTTTGTACGCCAACCTTATAAAGAGTGCTGTAGGTATCATCTTTAACCCTGAAGGAGACGCTGTTCATTAATTCATCGTGTTCAACCATTTCAACATAACCTATGGCATGAATTTTTTTCCCCCTGCGGATAACCTCGTCTGATGCAGTGTTATAAACGTATTTAATAAGATGTGATAGGGCCATACAATAGTTTTGATCGCCTGGTTCTATTCCGGAATTTGCTGACCAACCTCCAGCAGCAACTTTTGTGCATTATTATATGTCCGAAAAAGGCAATTTACAAAATTAAAGAAAAATAAAGAAAGGTCAATCTATTGATAGGTAGTTTTGAAAGAATAAGCCGGAAAAATGGCGTACTGTTGATAATATTTAATCAGACAGCTGAATTATAATTAACAGCCGGAATAAATTGGTGTAGAAAGCGGATGACAATGGAGGAGAAATTTTATCAATAACGCTGAAAAATACTTCGCTTTTTGACTACTAATTTTGTTTAGATACAGTACAAACTAAGCTAGGTATTAATGTGATGGTCAAATTAAATTTTATAAAACTTACGCCTTATTTACTCAGTGAAGTTTAATTTTCGTCTGTTCCTTTTAATTGGTACAAGCATTGGTTAATTTAAATCGGCGGGTTTTATTTATGGTTGAGGTGTTGTTGTTAATTGAGCACCAGCAAGAATTGCGTAAAAACCCGACCCCACCAAAGCAGCGCCGTTTTTTATTAGTAGCATTATTAAGTTGATACATCCGCTTGCTATTGGCTGTGAGCGTGCCAGATGTTGACGGATTATTGGTACCGTTATCGTTTATATACACAGGTGCATTTGCAGGAGCAGGTACCATCTCACTATCGGCGATTGTGTAATATTTTTGTTCCTGTATCAGTGCATATGATACCAGGGTAGTAATTGGGTAATGATGAATCTGCTGCTCCTCCACTAGCTCCATCCGTACATTGCCTAAATGGTCTTTTAAGAAATAATCATACACAAAATTGGTGGGTAAGCTTGGCATTTGCGCAATGGCATATACCGCCCTTATCCTACCTTTTTCCATGCCACCAAATTGCAGCCTGTTGGCATAGTCGGGAGTATTGGGATTATTGTTTAATTTGGAGGCACACAGGAAGTTATTCGGTATTAATCACAGGAGATTTGTTTACTACCATTATACTATTACTTGCTGCGACCGTTTGTAAAAAAACACAATAGCAGGTAATTTACGATACAACTTTATTAGATGGGCCTAAACCAACAACGGTAAAATTGAAAGAAATAAACAAATGAGCCAGGATGAACTGCCCAAAAACTTAAACGTACATGGTGCCATTATAGGCTACCATGAACGCTGGGAATTAAAACCTTCTATTGAAATGGCTGCAGCCATGGACGAAGCACTGGAAATATCCCTGGATTATTTAGTCGGTAGTTCTGGACTGCTAATGGAAAATATGTAGTCAATAAAATTCTTGATATTCAAAAACTTAATACCGAAGATAAAGGGCATGTATTTGCTATACTCGACGCTTTTCTGCAATCTCAAAAAGCTAAAAAAGTGTTTGCTTCGTAAAATGATAAAGCCGCAGCTATTTATTTCTTAACTGTTATTAGGCTCAGGGGTTGCCAGCTTAGTAACGGCAAGGAACAGAAAACCTAACGCACAAAACCAACGCCGCATTCTGCGCTTAGTGTAGACCCACGGCATAACCTGCGCCAGTGGGGAGATGGATTAATTTTGCCTCTGTAACACCCTGCTAGCTTGTGGATGGTGGGACACCATCCACGGCGGCGAAAATACTTCCCCTATTAACTCCAAAAAAAGCCAATTATGGAAAATATTTAATGAGATATTTATTTGATCTGGGAAAGGTTATTTAAAATTCGGATTAAGATTATGGACAAAATACTGATGACCTCCTTCAATTTTGCAGGCAACCTTATTGATGACCAGGCTCAAAAAATAACTAACTATTTATTATCATTTAAAAAAGATAAAAATTACCAAATACCCATTTAATGGCCCCCAACCACAGCCTAGAATTTTTACCCAACCACCAATTTCCCGCCTTCATACACACACAATACATTGGCGCCATCTTCGGTTAGGCAATAGCGGATGTCTTTTTCGAGTCCGTAGTTTGAAAGCCGCAGATAATGGGAGGCGTTTTTATCTTTTAAAAATTGAAAGAGATCCGGTTTGGCTTCGAGGTACATCGATTCTGCCAATTGAGATGCATCGCAATTCATATCAAAATGTTCTTTGATCCTGTTGATTATTGCACCGGCAAAAAGTGTGTCTTCAATATTAACCTTATCATTCCAGGCGGCACAGCCAAGGAGTACCGGTAATTTTTGTTCGACCAAATAATTACAGACAGCAGTTAAATTAGGGAAACTACCGGTGATGATTTTTTTGGCCCCTTTTTCCAATGCCATATGTAACAATTTGGTACCGTTGGTAGTTGTAAGCACCAGGGTTTTACCTTTTATAAATTCGCGTGGATACTCAAACGGAGAATTGCCGTAAGATAACCCTTCGGCCACTCTGCCATCTCTTTCACCGGCTGTAATGCCTTCAATTTGTTTGCCGATCCTTATACATTCGGCCACACTATCAACAGGAATAATACATTTTGCACCATTGTGCAACACAGTGGCAATGGTAGAGGTAGCGCGCAATACGTCAATTATTACAACAATACTATTGGTTACATTATACAATTGCAAAAGAACGGGAGACAGGGAAGTATATAAGGAAGGTCTGTATGAATTCATATTAAAAAGTTAGTTTAATATCGCCTTCCACTTAGTAGATTCGGCATATTCTTTTAGTAGATTATTTCTTTTAATGAGCAGTTTGGTCATGTATTTTGTAAGAAGTATTTTATTAATAAATATTCCTACAATACCATAAGGACTTTCAAAATCCACCACATCAATCATGATGGTTCCGTTGGTTACCTGTTTAAAATGATGCGCATGGGTAAAGCTTTTAAAATCACCTTTTATCATTTCATCTATAAAGGATTCCGGCGATTTCATCACCACAATTTTGGTACAAAATATCCTTGTCTTAAATAAATGTTTCGCTTGCCAGGTAACGGTTTCACCTTCATTAATTAAGCCTGAAGTTACACCTGCAATGGCCTTCTCTTTATTTAAGCCCATAGTTAGTTTATGCAAACTTATACTTCGCGATAAATCGAATACCCGCTTTACAGGGGCTTCCATAAAAGTGGTTAAATGAATATGTGGCATTGTAAACATTAAAGCAATTTTATTAAATATTGGTTGCCCAATATAAAAACCTTTAAAAGGAGAAGCAAAAAACTTATCAGGCAAAAGGCATTTTTACAACTTTTGCTTTTAGTAAAGTATTGCGAATACTGATATAGATTTCTGATCCAATTTTAGCATAATTAATATTCACATACCCAATACCAATTGCCTTGCCCAGACTTGGCGATTGGGTACCAGAAGTTACCCTGCCAATTACACCACCTTCAAAATCTTTAATGAGGTAATCGTGGCGCGCAATGCCTTTTTCACACATTTCAAATCCTACTAATTGTTGCGTAACGCCAACCATTTTTTGTTTTTCAAAAATGGCCTTGCTGGTAAAATCTTTTGTAAATTTTGTTATCCAGCCCAGGCCTGCCTCCAATGGAGAGGTGGTATCATCAATATCATTTCCGTATAAACAAAATCCCATTTCTAATCTTAAGGTATCTCTTGCGCCAAGTCCAATAGGTTTTATGCCTTGTGCCGCTCCCGCTTTAAAAATGGCTTCCCATATTTTATCTGCCGCACCATCGGTATCCTCAAAATATATTTCCACTCCACCGGCACCAGTATAACCGGTAGCACTTATTAATACATTTTTCACTCCCGCAAATGTTCCGCGAACAAAGGTGTAATATTTTAAATTAAGGATATCTTCCGACGTTAAACTTTGTAAAATTTTACTGGCATTAGGGCCTTGTATGGCAAGCAGACAAGTATTATCTGAGATATTGTGCATCTCTACATTGTTCCCGTTGTGTTCACTTATCCACTCCCAATCTTTTTCTATATTACTTGCATTTACTACCAACATGTAGCTTTTATTTTCTTCCAGGCAATACACTAACAAATCATCTACAATACCGCCGGTTTTATTTGGCAAGCAACTGTATTGGGCTTTACCGGCAGTTAATTTACTGGCATCATTACTGGTTACTCTTTGTATAAGATCCAGTGCCTGATCGCCTTTTAAAATAAATTCTCCCATGTGGCTTACATCAAAAACACCGGCATTATTGCGCACCGCAGCATGTTCATCATTAATACCGCTGTAGCTGATGGGCATGTTGTAGCCGGCAAATTCTGCCATTTTTGCACCAAGTTCAATATGCTTTTTTGTAAAGGGAGTATCCTTCATAACCTATGTTTAAATTATTATTATGCAAAAATAACTTAAACATAGTTTGGATGGCGTTTAATTTACAGATGGACGGTTGGATGGTTATACCCACAGATTAAAATACTCCTTTACAAATTCTATCCATCCAATATTGCCGGAGGATTGGAGCCTGTTTTTTGTCTCGAGCAGTCCAAAATAAAGGGTTAATTAATTGCCCTAATGCAATGATGGTTGCGAATTTTAAGACATTCAATTCAATCTATTGATTTATTTAGTGGAGCCTGTGGAAAGGTGTTGTAAAGTTTAACCTGTTTTATTTGGGGTTTTTGAATTAGTATTTGACCCCCTTAAATCTTTGTAATGTTTTAGTAAGATATTCTTAACAAACGCTGTAACATAACGAAAACGAGGGTTTCAGAAGAAAAATTAATAATTCAACTTTTAGCTTTTATAATTTTGGTTCCGGCTTGTGCAGGGTAGGTTATTAATTAAGAAAATAAAGTAGGGGTGAGACATAATGAATTACCAATTCAATTATTGATCCGCTGATAGTAACCGTTCCGGATGCCTTCGTTTGCCCGGTTAAGGCTAGTTAAAAAGCTATTTGATTAGGGAAAAAGTGGGGAAATTTTAATTTATTTCTAAGCTGGCAGTAATCAAAATAAGTAATGCAGGTATCGGTTATGAACATCAAACTTTAATCGTTCTTGATTAATGCTAATACTATTTCAATTGGGAAAATTAGACTTTCCAAATTAATATTATCTTATAAATAGCATAGTTTTCTGATACAAGGATGTCTTGCATATTATATATGTTGAACGAATTATTATGGGTAAGAAATGCTTAAACCTGTCAATATTTATGTGTAAAAATATTTACCGTGCTCAAAAATATCGGTCAGACGAAGGCGTCCAGACCGTTATCTTTAAGCACTATACCCTGTCTAAAACATAAGCATTAGTTAGTAAACCGGCACATTTAATCCTTAGTATCTAACACCTCAAATCTTCCTATATTTTATTTTGGTAAGCTATTTTTTACCAACCATTTTAAAATAATGCAAACAAGTTTTTCAGAAGAAGAATAAAAAATTCAACTTTTAGTTTTTTATAATTTTGGGGTTGGCTTGTGAAGGTTAGGATTAGCAGGTATTAAAATGGTCCCGCCAAAAATGGCAGGACCTTGCTTGTTTCACTTCAACTCAACTATTGAAACTATATTAATCCAATAAAAGCCATAGGACTGTAAGATTGTAAAACACGGATTTCATTTGTAAATTGATTGCCTGATGTAGTATTTATTTTTTCCAATTTCTTTTGGTTTTCCAACTCTCTTTTTTTTATTTCGTTCATCTCTTTTATCAACGAATCTTTGTATTGCTTTTGAACCTTTTGCAAATTATTTTTTAAAGAATCTATCTTTTGAGGGGTAGCGTTGTACCTGTAGCCGGTATCATTTTTATTACCCGAATTATCAGTTCCATTATCAACCTCATCGCCATCATCGGTGTTTTTATTTTTATTGCCATTTTTCCATTCATCTGCCGGTTTGCCGGATAAAGTATAAAGACCATTTGCTTTCATTACATAATCAACATCTTCATTCCAACCCTTTTCTTCATCATCAATATCAATAAAATTATCATCGGTATAGGCAAAACCATTAAAGTGAATATAATGACCTCTACCTACATTTCTGTTGATCCTTATCTGTTTTCCAACAGGAACATAAATAGTAACTACGATGTGCTGGTTGCGCCATTTATCAAATTTATTAATGGTGATACCTTTATCCAGAATGAGTAAGGAATCTTTTTGTTCAACATTAAATTGTATCAATCTGGCCAGGGTATCTGCCACCCTTTTATTACTGCCGTTCGCCATTTTTAACATGGTTACTTTAAAACTATCGGTGGGTGATTTTATAATTTTAACGGATACGTTTACAACGAAAACAGTATCATCATTTAAACCCTGAAATGGTTCGAACCTTAACCAGTTATTGTTATGATATTTTTTATTTGGCGAATTGGTAGTGACTTCCAATTTATTAATACCGGGATTCGTTAACTTAATCTCCTGTTCATTAATATTATTGATGGTTCTAAAATCGGTGCCTACAGAAACTATTAAAGAAATGAAACAAACCAAACCAACGATCCAAAGGCTGATAAAAGTAAAACGTAATACTTTGCGATTGCTCTTGATTTTAGCCAATCTGCGAATAACCCAGGTAATAATTCCAATAACGGGTACAGCTACAAAAAAGATAAGTGATCCCCATGCGAAAGCATTCTGCCATCCGTCGGTTAATAAATAATCTTTTAATGGAAACACGCCAATGGATGCAATAGCAAAAGCAAATAGTGCCACAACAAATGCAAATCCAAAACATCCGATAATAAAGTAAGCAAAAGCTTTTACAATTATCACAATTACATCGCCCAAAGACCGGCCACCTTTTTTAAGGGTGGTACCCATTTCGACTCCCATAGTTTTACCTTTAGTTTCGGCAAATACCCGGGCTTCGTTACCCAATTTTTCGGCTCTCGACTGTACACCCTTCATCTCATCTACCACCGATTTTTTAATGGTATTTAAATCTACTTTCGAACCTTTCATTTCTAATTTTTCGGCAGTACTATTTGCTTCAGGAATCACCAGCCACAATATAATATAGATAAATAAAGCACCCGGACTAAAACCAATCCGTAAAAAATTAGGGAAATCTAAAAAGCCCCAATGGCTCCATTGAAAAACAAAGGAAAGGAAAGGCAATAAAAATAAAAACCTCGGTATCCATGGATTGATGCCGAAATAATTACCGATACCACCACAAACACCTGCAATTTTTTTATCATCCGGATCTCGAAATAATCTTTTACGCGTACCTCCAATAACGTTGGTGGCACTGCTTGGTAAGGCTATCCACAAAATGAGGTAAGTTATTAAACCAAAACCAAAAGAGATGGCCAATACAACAAAAATTACCCTTACAATTGTAACATCAATACCAAAATAATTTGCAAGTCCGGCACAAACCCCGCCCAAAACTTTATCATTCTCATCTCTGTATAAACGTTTGTATGCTGTGGCATTTGCGGTTTGCGAAGTGGCCTGCGGTTCTGCCGGTTCTGCCGCTGTAGCAGGCCCCTGGTTAAATGAGTTATTGCTTTCCCCTTCAAATTCTTCGGGCCTTCCCATGCTTTTAATGATGGCATTAACATCATCATCGGTAATGCAGGTTACGCCTTTTTTTAATCTTTCCTGAAAAAGTTCGGCTATCCTGCTCTCGATATCATTGATGATTTCTTCTTTACCTTCTTCATTGGCAAAATAAGTATTCAGGCTGGCGGTGTATTGTTTAAGCAAGTCAAAAGCAGATACTTCTATGGGTATTATTTGCCCGTGGAAGTTTATATTTATTACTTGTTTCATGGTTAATTTGTTATTGTGTTCGTTAGTTGATAAGGTTAAACAAAATGATTTTATACAATTTGTTCCGGGTTGTTGAAGTTAGTGCCGCTGCTGTGTTGCTGTTCAGCCTCTGAAAGCGCTTTAACTGCATTGGCAAGTTCGTTCCAGGTGGCTTCCAGTTCCTTATAAAAATCGTTACCTTTTTCAGTTAATGAAAAATATTTGCGCGGCGGCCCGCTATTACTTTCTACCCAACGGTAAGTAAGAAATTCGGCATTTTTTAAGCGGGTAAGCAGTGGGTACAATGTTCCTTCAAAGATATTCAGGTTGGCGGTCCGCATTTTATCAATAATATCGGATGGATAAGCCTCGCCCTGCTTTATCACTGAAAGGATACAGAATTCCAGCACTCCTTTTCGCATCTGGCTTGCTGTGTTATCAATGTTCATGGCTACAATTTTTAAAGATCATTTTAATATATCGATTCGTATTATTTGATGAAAGTCCGGAACCTTCATTTTTTTATCCCCTTGATATAACTTGATAAATCAAAGATAATATTATTTACAGTACTATACAACACATAGTACCAATTATATTTTAGTAGCTGGCGAAAAACATTATTGAAAAATTCACTACTATTCACGTTAGCAGGGAGTTAAAAGGTTTTTGAGGTATAAAAGGTGAAGCCCTTGAAATGGACAGCTGGTAGAATTTAAGGGTTGTATGGTAGGATTTGAATGCTTTTTAAAAAATATTACCGAAAATATGGGATTGAAACCGATATAACAATCCTCCAAAATAAAAAACCTTCTGCAGGAAATTAAAGGAACACTTTTAGTGGCAGGGCAAACCTAAACCGCTTAAGTACGATTCAAAAGGTTTTTGGTGAAAACGAATTTAGGCGGAGTAAAGACTTTATATATAAAATAGACGGTAAAAAAGCTATAGTTCAAAAATGTGTTATTATTCAATGTCACTCTCCTTATTAAATTCTATACTTATGTAGCAAATCATGTTAAGAAGAAAATAATAAGCAGCTATTAAACCTTCAAAGTCCCTCTTTATAATTTACCCATCTTAAAAAAAATAAGAATATTAAAAAAGAAATTTAAAAAAGATGGTGTAACAAAAAATACGCTGCCCG
>JAYTHI010000172.1:0-14588 GCA_043732685.1 Ferruginibacter sp.
CGCAAGGGTACTACCTAATTCAACTTTTACCATTTTATCAATGGCAGTGTAAGCGGCCGCAACCTCATATCCATTTTGAATGCTCATTAAACCGGCAACGGGCAAAGGCAGTATCATTTCTTTATTCGTTAAAGCGGCTACTGCGCTAATACCTCCATGGGCTTTTATAACTAAATTTATAGCTTTGCAAATGCTGGCATCATCTGCACCTACTGCAATAATATTATGACTATCATGCGCAACCGTAGAGGCAATAGCTCCCTGTTTTAAGCCAAAGTTTTTTATAAATGCTTTTACAACAGGTGCATTTTTATAGCGGTTTACCACCACTATTTTAAGAATATCCCTTTCAATATCAGCAACAATTTCGCCGGCTATTTTTTTAGGAACAACGCTTAATTTATTGGTTATAAGTTGCCCTTCAATGGCTTCAATTACATCAATTGCTGTGAGGTCATTGTCTTCTACTAAAAAATCAGTTACCAGCTTTTCTGTACAATTAAATTGGTTGATCAATTTAGCCGTTGATGTTTCAATTAAGGATATCCCTTTATCTGCTACCAACACGCCATCAATATAAGTTTGCAGCGTTTTAAAACTGGTTAAATCCTGTACTACAATAAAATCTGCAGCATCACCTTCTCTTAATAACCCAACATTTAAATTATAATGGATAACAGGGTTTATACATGCCGCCTGCAATACTTTAAAAATATCTATTCCCCTTGCCACCGCTCTTTGGCATAACAAATTAATATGACCTTCTACCAAACTATCGGGGTGTTTATCATCACTGCAAAACATCATATTATTGCTGTGTTCCTGCATCAGATCAATTAAGGCTTCAAAGTTTTTAGCAGCACTGCCTTCCCTTATTAATATCTTCATGCCATATTGTAATTTCTCCAGTGCTTCCTCAGCAGTAAAACATTCATGGTCGGTACTGATACCTGCTTCAATATAATTTTGTGCATCCTTGCCCCTTAATCCCGGCGCATGTCCGTCAACAGGTTTATTGTATTTTTTTGCTGCCGCAATCTTTTTCATTACTTCAGCATCTTTGTTTAATACCCCCGGAAAGTTCATCATCTCGCTGAGGTATTTTATCTCCTCGTTTTGTAATAAAATATCAACATCTGCTGCCATAAGTGCCGCTCCTGCAGTTTCAAAAATAGTAGCCGGTACACAGCTTGGTGCGCCAAAATTAAATTTAAAGGGAACCGTTTTACCATTGTCAATCATATATTGTACACCGGCCATTCCGCAAACATTCGCAATTTCATGAGGGTCGCTAACTGTTGCCACTGTTCCGTGCACTACGGCCAATCTTGCAAATTCACTTGGTACCAACATCGAACTTTCTATGTGAACATGGCTGTCAGTAAAGCCGGGCAGTATATAGTTTTCTCCCTTTATTGGAGCTGAAATTTTACGGATAGCTTTTATTTTCCCTCCTTCCACAACTACTTCTCCATAAAAAAATATTTTACTAAATAGATCGGCCACATTGCCTTTTATTGAAAATTGCATATTTTAATTTAACAGTAAAAAATTATACTACTACCATAAAATTAAGCATTATGCGTTACTTTAAAATTCGCTTTTACTAAAGCTTTTTATGGATGCCTTACCACTTATCAAATAGCTTTTGTGTATAAAAGTTTTATTATAACTTTATTTTTATTAACCATTAATTCTCTTGCGAAAGTCAATCATTTTTATAGAATAAATTTAAACAAACAATAATGAAACATTTTAAACTAGGTTTTTTGGCCTTTGCAACTTTGCTTACAGTGCAAAACTTGCAAGCACAAACGGTAGATGATATTGTAAATAAACATATAGCAGCTCAGGGAGGAAAAGAAAAATTAGCCACTCTGCAAACGGTGCGCATGGAAGGTTTAATGAACACCAATGGTACGGATGTTAATATTACCGTTACCAAATCAAATAAGGTAGGGTCAAGAATTGATATTGCAGTAATGGGCATGAATGGATACAAAGTTTTTAATGCGACAAATGGATGGAATTTTATGCCTTTTGCCGGACAAAAAGAACCGCAACCAATGAAAGAGGAAGAATTGAAGCCTTTACTGGCAACAGGTCTTGATTTGCAAGGTGGCTTATTTAACTATAAAGAAAAAGGTATCCAACTAGAACTTTTAGGCAACGAAAAAGTAGATAGTGCCGAATGTTTTAAAATTAAAGCAACTTTTAAAAATGGTAATGTAATGACCTATTTCATTGATGCCAAAACCTATTTTATTGATAAGTTAATTACAACTCAGTTTTTAAATGGCAGCATGAAGGAAATTTCAAGTAATTTTTCAAACTATAAACCTACCGGGAACGGTTTTATTTTTCCGTTTACAACTACCAATGCCCAAGGGCAAATAGATTTCTCTAAAATTGAAGTCAATATTCCAATTGATGCAAAAACTTTTACGGTAAATTAATATTTGGTAATATTTTATTTTACAAGCAGGTAAAGTTCAATTATTTGTATTTGAGCATCACCTGCTTGTAGTTGATGTGAAATTAAGTTAAGGTAGTACTTCCATTTTTTTCTTTCTTTTCGATTTCCTGCATACCAAAAATAATTTTATTAATAACATTAAGAGGGCTTTTAAGCTTTTATATCTTATTAATTGCAGCTGCTTTATTCCTACAAATAATTAGGCAGTGGGTAAAAAAGTATAATTTTTTTTGAATCCTAATTATTTGTACAGCTTCTAACAAAATACCCAAAAAACTGGATTATTTTTATTATAATCATTCATACCTTTGCAATGTTTTTAAAAAATAAAAAAATCACCTTTAATTATGAGTACAGTAAAAGTTGCCATCAACGGTTTCGGACGCATTGGCCGTTTGGTTTTTCGTCAAATTTATAACATGCAAGGAATTGATGTTGTAGCTATTAATGATTTAACTAGCCCCGCAGTATTGGCGCACTTATTAAAGTACGATAGTGCACAAGGTCGTTTTGGTCAGGAAGTTACTTCTACCGAAAATTCAATTATAGTAAATGGCCACGAAGTAAAAATATACGCGCAAAAAGACCCTGGTCAAATTCCATGGGGAAATCATGGTGTTGATGTTGTTATTGAAAGCACAGGCTTTTTTGCAGACAAGGAAAAAGCGCAGGCTCATATTACTGCAGGCGCAAAAAGAGTTGTAATCTCTGCACCGGCAACCGGCGATCTTAAAACCATCGTATTTAATGTTAACCATGGTATTTTAGATGGTACTGAAACCATTATTAGCTGCGCAAGCTGCACTACCAACTGTTTAGCACCAATGGCTAAAGTTTTAAATGACAAATTTGGTATCGTCACCGGTATCATGAGTACCATACACGCTTACACTAATGACCAAAATACTTTAGATGCACCTCATCCAAAAGGTGATTTACGCAGGGCTCGTGCAGCAGCTGCCAACATCGTTCCAAATAGTACCGGCGCAGCAAAAGCAATTGGTTTGGTATTGCCTGAATTAATTGGCAAATTAGATGGTGGTGCGCAAAGAGTTCCTGTTATCACAGGTTCTGTTACCGAATTATATTCTATTTTAGAAAAGGATGTAACGCCTGAAGAAGTAAATGCAGCCATGAAAGAAGCCAGCAACGAAAGTTTTGGTTACAATGTAGATGAAATTGTTAGCAGTGATGTTATCGGTATTACTTACGGTTCTTTATTTGATGCAACACAAACTAAAGTGCAAAAAGTAGGCGATAAACAACTGGTAAAAACAGTTAGCTGGTACGATAATGAAATGAGCTATGTATCTCAATTGGTGCGTACAGTTAGTCATTTTGCCGGTTTAATTAAATAATGCATTCGTTCTTTATTTAAGGATAATAATTCATAGCCTCTTATGCAAATAGGAGGCTATGTGTTTTAATAGGTAACGCGTATCTTTATAAGATAAAATAATTTTTATGCAAACAGAATTATTAAAACGAATTACAATTGTATCGGGTTTAATGGGCGGCAGGCCAACAATTAGAGGAATGAGGTTTCAGGTTTCAGATTTGTTGGGATACCTTGCGTCTGGCATGAGTGAAGATGAAATTTTAAACGATTTTGAATATTTAGAAAAGGAGGACATAAAAGCTTGTCTGTTATATGCTCAAAAGAAAATTAATCATGCTATAATATTGGTAAACTACGATGCCGCCTGAAGCCCTCGAATTCTGGATAGATTTCAATTTACCTCCAAATATGGCAGTATGGCTAAGGGATGAATTCAACGTTTTAGCTAAATCCTTCAAGGAATTAAATTTTGATACTACGCCGGATGTAGAAGTTTATAAAATTGCAGCTTTGCAGTCAAATATTATTGTAATAACTACAAAGGATATTGATTTTATCGGTTATCAAAAAATAATAGGGGCTCCGCCTAAAATACTCTACATCAGCGTTGGAAACATATCAAACCAAAATCTAAAAAAAATAGTTTTCAATAATTTTGCAGAAATTTTAAAACTTTTTTTGCAGTCAGATGCATCATTAATAGAAATATCAACTTTATAAATACACCATGAGTAAATTTTCAGAATTCAATTTCAACGGACATAGAGCCCTTGTTCGCGTAGATTTCAACGTTCCTTTAGATGAACACCTCGAAATTACAGACGATACCAGGATGACAGCAACCATCCCAACCATAAAAAAAATATTGGCAGATGGTGGTAGTGTTATTTTGATGAGCCATCTTGGTCGCCCGAAAGATGGTCCGACAAACAAGTTTTCCTTAGAGCATGTAGTAAATCATTTACACGAATTATTAAATGGTGATGGTACCAACAACACAAAAGTATTTTTTGCGGACGATTGTATTGGTGAACAGGCAACCCTCACTGCTGGTGCATTACGTGCCGGTGAAGTATTGTTGTTAGAAAATTTGCGTTTTTATAAAGAAGAAGAAAAAGGGGATAAGGATTTTGCCGAAAAATTAAGTAAACTGGGTGATGTTTATGTAAACGATGCCTTTGGTACCGCACATAGGGCACATGCATCCACAGCTGTTATTGCTCAATTTTTTACGCCCGAAAACAGAATGTTCGGTATGTTGATGGAAAACGAAGTGGCAAGTGCAGAAAAAGTATTGCACCAATCCGAAAAACCTTTTACAGCGATCATCGGGGGCGCAAAAGTTTCCGATAAAATTTTAATTATCGAAAATTTATTGGAACGTGCTACAGATATCATCATCGGTGGTGGAATGGCATACACCTTTTTAAAAGCCCGTGGCGGACAAATTGGAAATTCCCTTTGTGAAAATGATCGCCTGCAAACTGCACTCGATATTTTAGAAAAAGCGAAACAAAAAAATGTAAGCATTCACTTACCCGAAACCTCTGTTATTGCGGATAAATTTGCAGCAGATGCCAATACGAAGGATTGTCCGAGTGACCAGATTCCTGATGGTTGGATGGGGCTTGATATCGGTCCAAAAGCAGTTGGTATTTTTAGTGAAGTAATCCGCAATTCCAAAACCATCTTATGGAACGGACCAATGGGGGTTTTTGAAATGGAAAAATTTCAAAACGGTACAAAATCAGTAGCCTTGGCTATTGCCGACGCTACTGCACATGGTGCATTTAGTTTAGTTGGTGGGGGCGATAGTGTTGCCGCAGTAAACCAATTTAATTTAGCCGATAAGGTAAGTTATGTAAGCACCGGTGGTGGCGCATTATTAGAATATTTTGAAGGGAAAGTTTTACCAGGTATCGCAGCAATTAAAGAATAGTAAAAATGGCATAATTAATTTAAAATATCTGCTATACAATTTCGTCCTATTTTTAGCAATAACTTCAATCCGGCAATTAAAAAATATATTATAGTAAATAATCTTATAGTTTTTATCAATTTATAACCTATAATATTGTGTTGATTTTTCTGAAAAATTAAATTAATGCCTTATAAAATATTATATTTAAACTCTTAACTTAAAAAGAACAATATGAAAAGTCCGGGATTATTAATATTATTAGCAGTAGTAGTTATAGTTGGTTTTTTAGGCTGCAGTGGTTGCAATGGTTATAATAGTTTAGTAAAGCAAGACGAATCTGTAAAAAGAGCCTGGAACAATGTGCAGGCCGATTATCAAAATCGTTCTGACTTAGTAGGCAACTTAGTAAATACCGTAAAAGGTGCGGCTAATTTTGAGCAAAAAACATTAACTGATGTAATAGCAGCAAGATCTAAAGCGACCAGTGTAAACATTGATGCAAATAATCTTACACCAGAAAAAGTAGCCCAGTTTCAAGCAGCACAAGGCCAATTGAGTGGCTCTTTAAGCAGGTTATTGGCTACGGTTGAAGCTTATCCAACACTAAAAGCAACGGAGAATTTTACCAAACTTCAAGGCCAGTTAGAAAGTATTGAGAATGGAATTAAAAATTCGCGCAAAATATTTAATGACGAAATAAATGTGTACAACACACAAGTGCGTTCTTTTCCAATGAATATTTTAGGCGGGCTCTTTGGATTTAAACAAAAGCAAGGTTTTACTGCTGATGCAGGCGCAGAAAAAGCTCCGGAAGTAAAATTTTAATACATGATGCAGAATAAACGTATTTCCGGTTACATCATCGGCGGCATCCTTATAATTATAGGATTATTTTTAATAGGTAACTATAATTCATTGGTAAAAAAAGAAGAGCTTGTTAAACTTCAATGGAATGAAGTTCAAAATTCTTATCAAAGAAGGATGGACTTCATCCCAAATGTTGTTAATGCTGTTAAAGGCCAGGCAAATTTTGAACAGTCCACCTTGATACAAGTTACTGAGGCAAGGGCAAAGGCCGGATCAATAAATGTATCTTCCGGTAATGTTAGCGCTGATCAATTTAACCAGCAAGCTGCAGCACAGGATGGTTTGGCAGCAGCTACCAACAAGCTTTTAATTACGGTTGAAAAATATCCGGAACTCAAGGGTACCGCAGCATTTAGAGGTTTGCAAACCCAATTGGAAGGTACCGAACGCCGTATAAAAGTTGCCCGAAAAGATTTTAATGTGGCTATTGAAGATTACAATAGTACAGTAAGAAGTTTTCCAACAAAAATTGCAGCAGCTCTTTTTGGTTTTAAGGCAAGAGAGGGTTTTCAGTCAGACGCAGGAGCAAATAAATCTGTAGAAATAAAATTTTAATTTATAAACGTGGGAATATTTTCTTTCTTTAATAAACCAACTGAATTTTTTTCTGCAAAGGAAAAAGAACAGATATTAAATGCCATTGATACCGCCGAAAAAGAAACCAGCGGTGAAATAAGACTTTATGTAGAAAGTAGAAACTCAATGGTTAATGTTATGGATCGTGCAGCGGAGGTTTTTTTTAAATTAAAAATGGAACAAACCACCGAAAGAAACGCAGTGCTCTTATATATTGCCATAAAGGATAAGGAACTTGCTTTATTTGGTGACGAAGGTATTTACCAAAAAGTTGGTGCAGAATTTTGGAACCATGCTGTAAAGGATATGTTGGCAGAATTTTCAAAAGATAATTTAAGTAATGGTATTGAAAAATGCATTTTACATATTGGTCAAACATTAAAAGAAAAATTTCCATTCAATAAATTAACTGATCATAATGAATTGCCCAATGATATCGTGTTTGGCAAATAATTAAATGCTTTGTTCGAAACAACCTTTATACTATTTAAAAATCTAAAAATACTTTCCGCTTCGGAATAGGGCATGAAAAAAATTACCTCCATATTATTTTTAACTTTTATTTCTTTCGTAATTTTTGCTCAACAGCAAAATTTTGATATTGATAAAGTCATCAACACGCCACCTGCTACACCAAAATTGGTAAATGATTATGCCAATGTATTAACGGCAGAACAAAATGAAGCATTGGAGCGAAAACTTTTTCAGTTTGACGATTCTACAACTAGTCAGGTTACCGTGGTGATTGTTCCAAATCTTGCAGGTAAAGATATTGCCGATGTTGCCATTGCTTTAGGTCGTAAATGGGGCGTGGGAAATAAAAAGTCAAATAACGGAGTGGTGTTACTGATTTCTGTACAGGATAGAAAATTAAATATATCACCTGGTTACGGACTTGAAAAATCTTTGCCCGATGTAGTGTGTCAGCAAATAATCGATAATATTATTGTGCCCGATTTTAAAGGCAATGATTATTATGCAGGTGTTAGTCAGGGTACAGATGCCATTATCCAGGCAATTAAGGGAGAATTTAAAGCACCTGAAAATTACAACAAAAGAGGTAAATCCTCAGGCAATGGCTTGGGTAGAATCGTTTTTTTTATAGTTATAATCATCGTTTTTTTAGTAATCAGTTCCGGAAATCGTGGTGGTGGCGGAGGTTCGTTAATGAGTAGTGGTGGTGCCTTTTTATTGGGTAGCCTTTTAGGCGGCGGCGGCAGAGGCGGAGGTTTTGGAGGAGGCGATGGAGGAAGTTCTGGCGGTGGTGGTTTTGGCGGGTTTGGAGGTGGAAGTTTTGGTGGTGGCGGTTCAAGCGGATCATGGTAAAACAGGAAATATTTATTATAAAAAATCCCAACAATTATTGTTGGGATTTTTTATTTACTCCAATTATATCAGAGCCTAAGAATTAATTAGTTTAACAACACGTAATTGGCAAAATAAAACTAATCTGATACCTCTAATTTCATAATCTTTCAACCCGTAATGCTATTTAAATGAATTGCTGATATAACTTTCTATTTCACTCCCTTTTTCTTTACTCAATTTATCAAAACCAGATTTAAATGCCGGATCAACAAAAGCATGATATTGGGCAGGAATAAGATTTCTAAATTTTATTACATAATCAATCCCTTTCTTAATTTTAACAAGATCATTTACTTTAGCTAAATAATTAAGAAAGCTTGTACTAGCCGTAACTTTTTCCTGATTTGGATAAGATTGATTGTAGAGATTTGAAATAAAATCAAAATCTGCTTCACCGCCCTTTTCAATCATTGTTTTATTTACAACCTGCCCCAAAAGCCCCTTCGCATCTGTTGAATATTTTTTAGATAACTCGAAAGCCTTTGAAGAATCTAAGGTTATTATTCCTTGCAAGGCAGCACCTGCAATACTATACGAGGAATCATTTATAAATTTTGAATAAATCGGTTGATATTGAACATCTGCAGTGGAAGCTAAAAAGCTAATTGCCGCTGCTTGTGTTTTTTTATCTTTATCCGCTTTTGCGATAGATTCTATTTCTTTAATTACCTCAGCATTCTTACCCAATTTTAATTTTGCAATTTCGTTTATTGTTTGTCTTCGCAAGCCTGCAAATTTATCTTTTAAACCTAAACTTAATTCTGGCAGGTTATTTTTGTTGAAATAATCAAGCGCTTCCTTTCTATCTAAATAATTGGGTGCAAATTTATACTGGTGTATATAATTTGCAGTTGTTTTGTTATCTGTTTTTTCGCATAGCAATATTTTATCTCCATCTACATTAATTAAATCCGGGTGTTTGGAATATTTAAATGTAAAACTGTCCGATTTATTTTCTATCAATATTTTATATCTTGTTTTATTTGTGCCGTTATAAATATCTATAGCGATTGGCAAACGAAAAACTTTTCCGGTTGCTTGGGTTTGTTCAATAGTTACCTTCACTTTACCTGCGGCGTCATCATATACATAATCAATTTTTAATTTAGGATGTCCGCTACCATAGTACCATTGATTCCAATACCAATTCATATCCTGCCCGGTTGTTTCTTCAAAAGCTAATCTTAATTGGCCGGCTTCACCTGCTTTAAATTTATTGGTGGTTAAATAATTATTTAGCGATTTAAAAAAGGCGTCATCACCTACATAATTTCTAAGCATATGTAAAATTCGGCCCCCTTTATTATAACTTACCGCATCAAATACATCTTCCCTGCTGGCATATTTAAAACGTACAAGATCTTTATCTTCACTTCCACTGGCTAAATAACCCGCCATATCTTCAAAATTGTGTGCGTCAGCCGCGTCTTTTCCATATTTATAGTCGTTCCATAAGTATTCACTGTAATTGGCAAAGCTTTCATTAACAGTAATATTGCTCCAACTTTCTGCGGTTACAAGATCGCCAAACCACTGGTGAAAAAGTTCATGTGCAATGGTAGATTCCCATGCATTCCCATCTGTTAATTGCCTGGCATTTTGATAAGCACTTTCCTGGTGTAGGGTGGCCGAAGTATTTTCCATTGCACCGCTAACATAATCTCTCCCAACAATTTGGTCATATTTTGGCCATTGATAGGGTACGCCAAGAATTTTTTCATAAAAACCAATCATTTCCGTGGTATTTCCAAAAATTTTACGTGCAACCGACGCATATTTTTTTTCTACATAGTAATCAACAGCCATCGATTTGTACTTGTCCTTTATAATAGCAAAATCACCAACACCCATAAAAAATAAATAAGGGGCATGCGGTAAATCCATTTTCCAATAATCTGTTCTGGTACCATCTGCGTTTTTTTGCTGGCTTTTTAATAAACCATTGCTAAGGGTAACATATTTGGCAGGCACCGTCATGTAAATTTCTTCCGTACTTTTCATATTGGGCTTATCAATAGTAGGCATCCATACGCTGTTGGATTCTGTTTCACCCTGAGTCCAAATTTGGATCGGCTTTTCCTTATCCTCGCCCTTTGGATTTATAAAATATAAACCTTTTGCATCTGTAATGGCAGCACTGCCTTCGGTTTTTAAATCATTGGGTCTGGATATATAATTAATGTAAACAGTATAATTTTCTTCTCCCTTATATGCCCGATCGAGTTTAATATTTAATTGCAAACTATCATAGGTATATTTTAAATTCATTTTATTCGAGCCTTTCATAATGGCAACTTCTTTTATATCCATGCCTTTAGCATCCAGCATAAGACTATCGGTTGCATAAAAATGAGGCTTTAATGTTAAAAATGCTTTACCATACATCCATGCTTTTTCATAATCAAATTTCACTTCCAGCTTAGTATGCACCAGGTCATTTATTTTTTTAAAACTTCCTCTGTAAATCTTTTGCCAGGAAGTATCAGCAACAGCTGCGGGTTGAGCTGAGGCAAATTGGATACCTGTTATTAAGGCAAAAGCAAAAAACATTCTTTTCATATTAAAATTTTTATGTAAAGGTAAATATAAGCAGGTAACCTATTATGGTTTACCAATTTTAGGATAAATGGTAAATAATACCTTTTAACAATACCCTTGCACTATAAATCCAGTTTATTTTTAGCTCAATTATACCCGGCAAGGAGAAACAAATATTTTCATATGTTAATTGTATTGAACTATAATAAGTAATTTTACACCTTAGCAATTCAACAGCATGAAGCATTTACGCATTGCCTTTTTTTTTATTGGTATAATTTTTTCAATAAATATTCAGGCCCAACAAAATCATTTTATTTATTTACAAACTGAAAATAAACAACCCTTTTATCTAAAATTAAACAACCAGGTGTACAGCTCTACGCTTTCGGGGTATTTAATTTTATCGAAATTAAAAGTGGGTGTTTATACTTTTTATATAGGCTTTCCAAAAAAGGAATGGCCGGAACAAATAATTAATTGTGCTGTAGAAGATAAAGACTACGGCTACTTACTTAAACTATTTAATGATAAAAGATGGGGTTTATTCAACCTTCAAACGCTTAATATTTTGATGGCCGAAGAAGTGCAAAAAAAAATCGAACCCGAGGCAGCATTTAAATCAGATGCCTTTTCTACTATGTTATCAACCGTGGTTAACGATCCTTCTATAAAACAAATTGAACCTGCTACTATACCTATTAAACAAACAGAGAGCCAAAACATTGCCGATAAATCAGGGACATTAATACCAATAAGCATCGAAAAAAAAGGAGAACCTAAAATTGTCCAAACCGATTCAATTTTAATCGCTAGCCAGCCAAAAGAAAATATAAGGGATTCTATTGTTTCCATCAATATTGAAAAAGATTTACCAAAGGTTGCAATACGTATAAATGATGTGGAGCCTGTAGGTAATTTGTCGGCTATAACCAGAAGTAAATTAAGTAAGACTAAAAAAGGTACTGAATTGGTGTATGTTGAAACTACAAATGGTATTAAGGATACCATAAAATTATTTATTCCTTCGGATAAGGGTATTACTGATAAAAAGACGTTCCCAACTGAAGCGATTCCTAATATTAATGCAGATATGAATATATCACCAGCTATAAATAGCGGTGCAGCAGCTAAAAGTGAAGCTAAATTTCTTGCAATAGACCTACCCAACAAAGCCATAGGGGAATTGCCCGCAAAAGTCGACAGTACTACCACAAGTAAGGCAATAGTTGAATTACCTGCAAAAGTTGATAGCCCAATTTCAAAAGTGGTAGTAATGGCTCCGGTATTTAATTCCGATTGCAAAAACATGGCCTCTAATGAGGATTTTTTGAAATTACGTAAAAAAATGGCCGGAGAAAATCATGCAGATAATATGATTGTCGTTGCAAAAAAAACATTTAAATTAAAATGTTTTGCAACTGAACAGATCAGGAATTTGAGCGTATTATTTTTGAAAGATATGGATAAATATAATTTCTTTGATGTTGCCTATCCATTTGTCTCAGATGCTCAAAATTTCCCGGTATTGCAAAGTCAATTAACAGACACCTATTATATCGATCGGTTTAAAGTAATGATCAGGCATTAATAAGGTTTATAAATTCAAGCTCATTTTGATTGCACGTTATTTTATAGAAGTAGCCTACAAAGGCACCAGGTATGCCGGTTTTCAGATTCAACCAAATGCCAATTCGATACAGGCAGAAGTTGAAAGGGCCTTAAAAATATTTTTTAAAGAAGATATAAAACTAACCTGCTCTTCCCGCACAGATGCAGGTGTACATGCCTTGGGTAACTATTTTCATTTTGATGCGCAGTCACTTTCTCCCAAAGTAGATTTGGATAATTCAACCTATAACCTAAATGCCATTTTACCGGATGATATTGTTATAAAACAAATTTATCAGGTAAAAAACAATGCGCATAGCAGGTTTGATGCACTTAGCAGGTCTTATCGGTATGCTATTTATCAAACTAAAAATCCCTTTATTGCTGATAGTGCTTATTATTATCCCTATAAGCTCGATGTTATTAAAATGCAGGAAGCGGCTTCCTTACTTATGCAGCACCAGGATTTTACCTCTTTTTCAAAAAAGAATACCCAGGTTAAAACGTTTAATTGTTCCATCTTAAAAAGTGAATGGTCTGTTCAAAACGACTGTACTATATATAATGTACAGGCAAATCGTTTTTTAAGAGGTATGGTGCGCGGTTTGGTGGGCACCATGTTAAAAGTGGGCACCGGTAAAATTACTTTAGCCCAATTTCAGGACATTATTGAATTAAAAGATTGCAGTAAAGCTGATTTTTCTACACCTCCCCAGGGACTTTTCCTTCTAAATGTTCAATTTTAATGTAGGTACTTTTAAATTGTTTTATTGGATTAGGTTGATAATTCGCAAAAGCCGTATAACCTAAGCTGTTTAACTTCTAGGTACGATAAAAGTGTTCTTCAAGTCTTTTGATTCGCAGACCTATATTTGTGCTTAGTTTTTACATTTTATCAATGCAAATTATATATTTTCAATAAATTATACACTTCGCAGACTGTCTTTAAATAACACCAGTAATTGCATAAGCCGCCTCATTGGGTTCGGTCAGCCATGGGCGGGATTCAATAAAAAATGCGCAGCTTATTTTTTTTGAAAGAAGACAATGGGCGGCGTTGCAGTTACGCAGCCCGCCGGCTGTGGAGGCGAAGGGTATGCAGCAAAAACTGGTGCTGTATTCAAAAAATGCGACTTATAAATTATAACGCTTAATAAATAATTGCGTTTTTAATGTTAACCATGGCTACTTGATGACAGTTATGTTTTTTAAAACGCTAAATTTAAAATGTAAAAAACAGCTTAAAATAGCAGGTTTGCGTAAGATTCACCTAATCCTGTTCATTTATATATTTACCCGCAATATTCGATAAAGGTAAAAACTAGTATAGTTTTCATTTTAATGCGTGTTTTACTATATATGCTGTTCACAGGCTATGCACCAGAGATATTAATTTTATCATTATTAGTGTTGAAATTCTTTTCAACAATTGATTGGCTGTCAATTTATGAATTTTATTTGGCTGTACTACGCCCCAAAACACTTCAAATTAAAAATGATAACGCCCAATTTATTCAATGATTAATTAAGAGGATTACTCAAAGGAGACTTTTACAATCCTAATTTTAATAAAACATGATATTCATTTATTTATTTACTCGTTTCTGAATGCGTAATTATTATCATTTTCTATATAGTTAGATGCTTTATAAAGAATAGCACATGGTTAAAACCTATTATATATTAATAAAAGAATTGGGGTTTAAATATTTTATTCAATTTCTTCTAATTATTTATTTTACCCAAAAGCTTTTACAGGTATAGGTTTCCTCAGAGAATTATTTCATTTAGTGGATTCAATTAATAAAACTTTGAATAAAAAGTTTGTGTGGGAGTTGTAAGCGGTTATCTTTGCCGTCCGCCACTAAAAAAGGGGTTAAAAAGAGTTCTTA
>JAYTHI010000173.1:0-35272 GCA_043732685.1 Ferruginibacter sp.
ACGCGGGAATACACCAACAATTGTTATAGCATTAAGGGTATAAATAATTTTAAATACAGAAATATCTAATAAAAATTATTACTTTCCCAAGCATTCAAAATCTATTCACCCGGATGATATTTTTTCTCAACATGTTTCAAAATATCGTCTTCATAAAATAAAACATCTTTAAATAAACCGCTGGCAAACATAGCTGCCTGGTCTTTAAAATGTTTAGAAGCAGGATCACCACTTTCGCCCCCTGCCAATAAGGATTTAGCCTTTATTTTTTTTCCAAATTCTACCGCGCATATAAAGCTGTTGCCACCTATGCCGTATCGCCTAGTGGTATTGGAAAAGCTTATGCTTTTGTATGCCGGTATTTGTCCCCAGGTGGCTGCTGCAAAACCTACCGGTAAGCTCGGCAGGCTATCAGCATACTCTTCAGGTGTCTTATTATTAATGCGCTGAAAACGATTTATTTCTCCCCAGGGCATTTGCCATTTACCAAACTTATTAGTGAGCTCCTTTATAACCGCAGCTAATGGCGCTATTAAAACCTTGAAAGATGCCGTATCTGCAAAATTTTTAGTATTGGTTACCTGGTCCTTTTCGCCAACCTGTGTGTAAGCCTTTTGTATAATAGGATTTAATTTTTCTGCCCATTCTATCGCCAAGGTAGTAGGGATAGATTTTTCATTGGCATAATAATCCCATGACTTTAAACTACCGATTGCAGCTTGCAGATCTTTGTTTGTGCTATCGCCGGAAGCTGTATTTTTTTCGAAAGATTTTACTAGTGCAGGTATTAATATTTCAAATGCTGCGAGGTAACTGTCGTATCCCGTAGCCACTACTTTATCAAGCGTAAACTTTTTTTCTTTCTCTAGAATTCTTACGGCATTAACACCCCTGAAATTCTCCCCATCGGGCGCCATATAACCAGGGTAATTTTCTTTATGGGGACTATTGATTCCGGCAACAGAAAAAGGGCTAGAATTGCAATTTTGCAGCCAGCCATTCGGGGGATTATATAAGTGAACAATATCTTTAATTTCATGCAAACCTTTCCATTCGGTGCTGCTTGTACTGCCATCTACCGGCTTCGTCCAGTCTAATTTTTTATCTCTCACAGGAATATAATCCCCATGCCAATAGGCAATATTGCCTTTATCATCTGCATACACCGTATTATTACTGGTATTGGCTTTCATGTCCATCACTTTTTTGTAGGCTTCAAAACTATTGGCCTTGGTACGCAGCCAACTTTGTTGTAAGCTTACAGGCGAACGGTTAAATGATCTAAGGCTGATCCATTTATTATTTCTTGATGCCATAATTGGTCCGTGGTGGGTATAAAAAGCCATAATATTTTTTGTTTGCTGTTGCCCATCCCGTAAAAAATGTAATTGAATTTTCTTTTTAATAACCGGTCTTAAATGATGATCGTATTCGTAAAAATATTGGCCATCTTTTTTAATTATTTTTTCTTCGTACAAATCTGCCACATCTACATTATTAGAGGTATGCATCCATCCGCAATGTTCATTAAAACCCTGATAAACAAAAAACTGCCCCCAGGTTACTGCGCCATAAGCATTTAAACCTTGCTCACTTTTTACCTGAACTTCCGGCCTGAAATAGAAGGTAACATGTGGATTAATATACAAAATGGCATTACCCGAAGCGGTGATAGCCGGCGCAAACGCAAATCCATTTGATCCGGTTTGCTGATCGGGGTCTTTTGCAATTATGGCAAGGGGTGATGGATCATTGGAATAAAAATTTTTTAATTCGGCGGAAGTTATATTGGCTGTATTAATGGCCCCGATGCTGCCATCCGTCCACAATAAAGGATACCAGGGCTGAAACCTTTTTAATAATAAGGGTGTAGTTTTAGGATTTTTATACAAATAATAATTGATGCCATCTGCGTAAGCATTCAATAATTTTTTCATCCATAGTGGCGAAGCATTGTAATCCTTTTTCGCTGCAACGGAATCAATTAATAACTGTAAAAGCAGGTCATCATATAAGGCTGTTTCGCCCTTTATTTCTGCAGATCTTCCTAATTTTTCAATGTAATTTAATTCAACCCTATTAAAATCATCTTCACATTGTGCATACAGTAATCCAAAAACAGCATCAGCATCGGTTTTACCATTTATATGCGGAATACCCCAATTGTCGCGGACAATAGTAACTTGTGTTGCTTGATTTTGCCATTTATTTATTTCTGTTTTTGTAAAACTTTGTGCCAATAATTGTAATGGAAACAAGAGTAATATGGTCAGTATCTTTTTATTTGACATATATATAATTTTGAAAAAGAGATTTAAAAGGCTAATTGTAAGCTTTTTTTTAGTAAAATGAATATAATGGAAAACTTTGGCTTATCTCACTTTTGATAAAATTTCTTGGAAGTAAAAATATTGCTTATAACTGCTTAACCCTCTTTCGGTAAAATAACTTTATACTTCTAAACCTTACATTAAAATAGGTTTGGTAAATCCCATAATTTATTTTTACCCCCATTTACAAGATTTTTACCCTTATTGGTATAACTTGCCGATTATTAATCACTTATGTTATATTTTTATAATTAGTTTGTTATGTTTAATTTTTTTGAACAAAATAAACTTGAAGCATATTGCCAATTATATAAAATATAGACACTAAGAAAAACCAAATTTTTAAAACCCGTTCAATACCCTTAGATGAAAAAAATGCTAACCATTGCTGTTATTGGTATAATAATATGCACGCTCCAGTTTTGCTCAAAAAATGATACGACAACTACAGTTCCTGTTACCCCGGTTACATTACTACCTGTTTTGCCTTCAACAGAGTATAGTTACCTTGTAAATTATCCTTTACACATACAAAACGCACTGACAAGTAGTGATAATACCCCGGCAGATAACCCGATAACAAATGCAGGAGCTACTTTGGGAAGAGTTTTATTTTATGATAAACAATTGAGTATAAATAATAAAATCAGTTGCAGTAGTTGTCACAAACAACAGTTTTCTTTTGATGATACCGCAGTATTAAGCAGGGGTGTTAATGATAGCCTGACCACCAGAAATTCGATGGCCATTTTAAATATTCGCTTTTATAAATCGGGTAAAATGTTTTGGGATGAAAGAGCAGTCACTACTGAAAAGCAAGCCTTATCACCCATTCAAAATCATTTGGAAATGGGATTAACCTTGAGCTTATTAGAAAGTAAAGTAAAGGCCTTAAGTTATTACCCGGCACTATTTCAAAAAGCATTTAATAGTGCCTTAATTGATTCGGTTCAAATAAGCAAGGCCTTGTCACAATTTGAACGCAGTATTGTTACCTATCAGGCAAAATACGATAGTGTAAAACAGGGTTTACAAAATTTCACAGCCTCCGAAGCCAATGGAGAGCAGTTGTTTTTAAATGCAGGTGCTCCCAGAACCTGTGCCGGTTGTCATACTCCGCCATTGTTTTTAACAAGTAATCCTGTTGCAGGTTTTCAATTAATTACGCCGGGGGATAGGGGAATTAATAACCAGGACAGGTTTAAGGCCGGTTCAATAAGAAATATAGCTACCCGTAAAGATTTGTTTCACAACGGAAGCGTTGCCAATGTACTGACGATGCTTTCTGCCACAGGCCCAAATGCAATACCTGCTCATTCCATCAAACCAACCGAGGTGCAGGATATGATGGCATTTTTAAATACACTGACCGATAATACCATTTTAACGGAAGTGAAATTTTCGAGTCCATTTTAAACAAAAAAAAGATAGCGTGGAAAGTAATTTTCAGGCTAAAAAACAACCTGTCTCCTAATAATTGAGGGGACCTTGTAAATAAATTTAAAGCCTGGTAAATAAAAAATTGTTCAGGAATTATTTTATCAGAAAATCTTTTTTATATCCTATAAAAAGGTAAAAAAAATAAAGACCTTCGGGATGGGTTCCTAAAATAGTTTGGATTAAAATACCCCTTAAAAAAAAGATAACCTACTTTTTAAGGGGTATTTTAGGTATTGACAGGAATTTATATGCTGCAAGATATTATACCTTATTATGATGTCTCGAAATTAATCTTATTATAAACCCAATTTAAATCCATATACACAATGCCTGCAATTGTTTTTACAACAATACCCACGTAATAAATGATACAAGGGTGTAAAGACCAAGTACTCCCCTTCCTTGTAAAAATGCAAACCTTCTATAAACATTTCTTTCTGCGTAGGAAAATTGTAATGCGATGCAACCTTAACATCCTGATTTACCTGCACCAAACAATCTTTACAGAGACAATCAAAATTAGTAGTGGCTAAAAAAGCAATGGCATCCTCAGTAAGTTTTACGGTATTGCACTGACAATTTGCAATATCGCCAACTTTACAAATAAACTTTGCAGTGCATTTAGTACAATATTTTTCTTCGTGCTTATCCATTATTTAACAGGAGGTAGATTTGTAAATTATAATTAGAAAAAGATAAACCATAAAAAATTTAAGTTTTATTTATTTTCTATGGTTGTGGTAACACCTGATCTGCCCATATTGTTAAATACCTTCAACTTTATTATTCCCTTTTGGGTGATTGGTTTTGTATAAATTTCACTGGAAGAAACAGGTTCTTTTCCGTTTACGGTATACCGAATTTTCATTTCCTTAAATTGAACATTTGCATAAACGGCACCGTCTTTAACAATAGCTCCTGCAAATGGAATGCGGTAATTAAACCCTCCTGCGTAATTATCGAGCCTTGGTAATTCGCGGGTATCAAGTAGCGCATTAAACTGCGACCAGCTTTTTATGTAGCCTGCTTCGCTTTTAATACTGTCCGTTTCTAATGACCATGCAGGAATTTTAGCCCATGCTTTTTCAGCTATTGCCAGTAATCTTGGTAACAGCATATATTCCAGTTGCTGCGGCCCCTTTAATGTTTCGCCCCATAAAGAACCTTGCAGCCCCAAGATATTCTCTTTACCATAATTTGTTAATCGTTGTTTATTTTTATATAAGGAATTGTCCACCGGCCTTCCCTCATTATCTACAGCATTTTTTAAATAATCAAATGGAATAAAACGATAAACTTTTTCAAGATCGGTATAGCCTCCCCAATAATAACCAGGTTCTTCATAAGTATTATAATGAGCCATATCCAAATAAAAATTTGTTACAAAAGTGAGCACGACTTTATAACCACTATTAGCTAATTTATACGCCAGATCTTCACTGCCGGCAGTATTGTTCCATACGTACAATTTAAAATTATCCTTTACAAAATCCGGATTTGGAATATTTATTTTTTTGCCATCCAGCATTGTTCTTCTAAATGATATTTCTTCCCATCCGGATAGGGTAAGGTCTTTTGATTTTAAGATATCATTTAATTTGTTTAAATAATAATACCATAACCCATCTGTGTTAACAATAGATGGCGAATTTTTTATCAGGTTTATACAATCCGGCGAACGTTCCCAAACACCTGCGGGCACTTCATCTCCCCCCATATGTATGGTAGTTAAAGGAGCATTTGCCATACGGTATAGTTTTACTATTTCTGTAACCACTTTATCAATAAAATTATAGGTAGATGGTATAGCCACATCCATAACATTATCATGAAGGCTTTGTGCAGTTGTATAAGTTGACTTATCAAGCGTATCACGTAAAAAAAACTGCAGTGCTTCTTCTTTTTTACCTTCCTTCATCAATCGTAAATAACGTGCATCCATCGATTTTATGGCGGCCCGGGCATGACCGGGGGTTTCAATTTCCGGAATCACTTTTATGTGCCTTGCAGTTGCAAATTTCAAAATTTCAATAAAATCAGCCTTTGAATAAAATCCGCTACCATACAAAGAATCTACAGCAGGACCTGAACCATAAGCTGCCGGCATATTATTTCTATCGTCCAGTGTATGGCCACGTTTTGCGCCTACTGAAGTTAATTCCGGTAATCCATCAATTTCAATCCGCCAGCCTTCATCATCGGTTAAATGAAAATGAAACGTATTTAATTTATACAGGGCCATTAATTCCAATAGCTTTAAAATTTCCTTTTTGGTTTGAAAGTTACGCGCTACATCCTGTAAATATCCCCGGTAACCAAATTGAGGTGCATCGGTAATTTCAACACCCGGTATTGTTATAATTTTTATTTGCCCGGAGGGTTTCCATGCATCAGGCGGAAGCAAGGTTTTTAAAGATTGTATACCATAAAATATACCGGAGGCAGAAGATGCTGAAATGCTTATGTTGTCTGCTTTTACGGATAGTTCGTAGCCTTCTTCTTTTATACCATCCTTTTTAAAAAGGCTAATATTATTAGCGGGGGTATTTGTCGTGGCTACTGTTATTTTTTGTCCGGATAATTTAGACAAATCTTCTGCAAGTATAAATGCCTCTTTAGCAAAGTTTTGGTCTGTATTTATTTGCACCTTATCGTTTAAAATAAAATTTTCGTTGGTGGCTTTGTATTCACTTGGTGTTGGAAAAATAGTTGGAATAGCTTGTGCTGAAATTTGTTCCAAAGTGGCATTTTTCGCATAAGTAGCAGCAGCAAAATCATCCACTAACTGTCCATTTTGCAACTTTAAAGGAATTGGCGATGAAACCAAATTTTTTATAGCAATCCCCTTTACGGGCGCATCATCCCAAACTAAATAAAATCCTTCGGGCTGGTCGTTTTTATTAAGGAACTGACCATCTACAAACAACCCTATTTGAGTAGATGCTGCCACAGCAAGCCCTGTAAAAGATTGCGTGGGAGACAAGCGAAACAGGTTTCCGTTTATTTGTGCAATGGAAAAGGCCGACTCCGTATCGGTTGTATGAATATCATGTTTTGAATTAAAATAAATATTCCAACCGGTTGCAGGAAGTCTTTGTTTTGCACCATTTGTTACAAACAAATTTAATAGTCCCTGCCTTTTATTTTGGAAATTATTTGTGAGTGCCTCGCATTTTAAAATAAGGCGGGATGCATCCATTTTTTTTAAATTCTGCGCCTCAATTTTCATTAAAATAGCCAATATTAGGATAGGAAAAAGGAACAACCATTTTCGTTGAAAAGACGATAATTTTATTTGTTGCATAAGTTATGTAGCATTGTGTTTGTCTAAGGTAAAACGTTTATAAGATATTATACAATGAATATTATTTATTGAGTATTTCAAAATTTCATTTTTGGAAAAGGCCGCGACGGGAATTCTACAAAGAACAGCACCTGTTCAGGATAATATTTTATGATTTGGCGATTAGTATGCAATGTTAATTATTAAGGTTAAAATATTTTATTGCAGGAACAGACCGTGACATGATCCTACAAAGAACCGCACCTGTTAAGGATAGTATTTTATGATTTGGCGATTGGAATGCAATGTTATTTAGTAAGGTTAAAATATTTTATTGCAGAAACAGGCCGCGGCACGATACTACGAAGAACGGCACCTGTTAAAGAAATTATTTTGGGATTTGGCGATTGGAATGCAATGTTATTTAGTAAGGTTAAAATATTTTATTATAAAAAAAGGCCGCGGCCTGTTCCTACGACAAACTTTACCTGAAACAATATTTAGGCGATAACAATCTAAAACAATATCTATAATTTATTGCCTTCTTTTGGGAAAATAACAGCAGGTTTAAAAGATTTTGCTTTTTCAAAGTCCATAATTCCATAAGATATTACAATAACAATATCCCCTTCTGCGCCTTGTCTTGCAGCTGGTCCGTTTAGGCAGCAAACCCCTGTTCCACGACCACCTTTTATTACATAGGTTTCAATACGGCTACCATTATTTACATTTACTACCTGCACTTTTTCGTTGGCAATTAAATTTGCACCATCCATTAAGTCCTCGTCAATAGTTATGCTGCCTATATAATTCAGGTTTGCCTCTGTAATTACCATTCGGTGAATCTTAGATTTCATTATTTGTATCTGCATACTCAACTTATCATTTTTTTAGACCTGCAATTTAGTTAAGTTGAAGCTACTTTAGTGTCTCTATCTAAGCATTTTAAGTGATTTGTAAGGTTTGGATAATTTTGAGCATCTTTTTATAATATACTATTTCTGTAGGCTGCTATTTTGATTAATTGTAGTAAGCCTTTGAATGTGAGATAACTAAAAACACATTTTCCAGAACTAAATTTTACTGTTGGAGCCCAGCGCCTGAGGGATAGCAATGGAAAGCCCGCATTAAACTGTTTTTAATATAAAAACTTTAACCGCGGACTTGGAATGAAAAGCCCGACCCCAGCCGACCTTAGGAGGCATGGGGACAGGCCCATAAAACTCTTATTATAAATTATTTACGCCATCAATTCAATTACTTGTTTATTTCCTGCATTATTTATTTAGTTGAATATCTTGTATTTTACTTGAATTTAATTTAAAGGATAGTCAAAATTATAATCCCCTGACCCAATTTCCACTACAACATTGTCGCCTTGTTGTTTGATGGTTTTAAAACTGTCCGACAAGGGTTTTCCATGCTCCGATACTTTATTAATTGCTGTTAAGGGCAATATAACCGATGCTGTGGTGTTAGCTGGAATAGTAACCTTAAGACTAAAGTTTTTATCTTTTACCTGCCATCCCGAAAGGATGGTTCCGTAGCTACTTTCGAAGCTTGCTTTGGCATACGTTAAACGCTTATCTGTATGTGGCTGAATGATAATATGCTTGTATCCAGGCGCGCCGATTTCAATACCCGCAACCACCCTGTACATCCAATCGCCAATGGCACCATAGGCATAATGATTAAAAGAGTTCATGCCAATATCCTGAAATGTACTGTCCGTTTTTTGACCATCCCATCTTTCCCAAATGGTGGTAGCCCCCATTTTTACAGGATACAACCAGGAAGGAAAACTTTGTTGCAGCAACAGATCGAATGCTACATCAGTGCGACCGTTTTGAGATAGCACATGACACAAATAAGGTGTTCCTAAAAATCCTGTACTTAAATGATTGCCTCTTTGTTTAATATCATCTACCAGATAACCAACGGCTTTGGAACGTAAATCCTGTGGCAGCAATTCAAAATTTAACGCCAGTACATAACTTGTCTGAGACTCAGATGCAATGCGGCCTTCTGGCGTTACATAATTTTTATTAAAGGCGTATTTTATTTTTTCAAATAGTTCGTTGTACATTTTCTCCTCCTGATTTTTACCCAATACCTTTGCAGCCTGTGCAACCAGTTTTGTAGAATGTGCGTAGAACATTGTAGCAATCATATCCGGACTTGTGTACCCATCATTTTCTGTTTGTTGCATCGATTTATAAAATAACCAATCTCCAAAAACACTCCCCCCCTTCCACAAATAAGTATCGCCGGCAGCTTTACGAATGTACTCCACATAAGCCTTCATTGAGGGATATTGATTTTGTAAAATTTGCTGATCTCCATACACCTGGTAAATAGTCCAGGGCGCAATAGTAGCCACATCTCCCCATCCTGCAGAAGTGCCACTATTTTTTAATACATCCGGTACCACAAAGGGCACCTTCCCATCAGGCATCTGATCGGCAGAAACATCTTTAAGCCACTTGGTAAAAAAACTAGCCACATCCATATTATAGGCTGCAGTACGCACGAATGCCTGTGCATCGCCCGTCCAGCCTAAACGTTCATCCCTTTGCGGACAATCAGTAGGCACATCAATAAAATTACCTTTTTGCCCCCATTGAATATTGTGCTGTAATTGATTGATCATGGGGTCGCTGCATTCGAAAGTTCCGGTTGGCGTCATAGCGGAATGTAGTACTACCCCTGTAATATCTTCGGGATTTAACTGTCCCGGATAGCCATCAATTGCGATGTAGCGAAAGCCAAAAAAACTAAACCTTGGCTCATAGGTTTCGGGAGCACCTCCTTTTAAAATATAAGTTGCGGTGGCAAGGGCTGCCCTTAAATTATCCGTATAAAAATTACCAAATTTATCCAATACCTCTGCATGTTTAATGGTGATGGTGGTACCTGCTGCACCGGTTACTTTTAATTTAACCCAGCCAACCATATTTTGCCCAAAATCAGCCACCAGTAAACCTTTTGGAGTAGTGAATATTTTTATGGGATGAATTTCCTGTATTTTTTTTACCGCCACAGATTGCGTTGCAATCAGGTTATCATTATTGAATTCCACTACTTTTACAGGCTTCCATTTGGTATCATCAAAGGAAGATATATTCCAGTTATTTATTTCTTTACGGGCATCATAGGTTTCGCCATTATAAATTCCATTAACGGTAATAGGGCCATCCTGACTACCCTTCCATTTTTCGTCACTCACAATAGTTTGGGTTGAGCCATCTTGAAATACGATTTGCAGCTGGCAAAGCAGCCCTAGTTTTTTACCCCAGATACCCCAATTGTTTTCCCATGCAAGAGAGCCTCTGTACCAGCCATCACCCAGGATGGCACCCACAGTATTTTTTCCATTCTGCAACAAGGCAGTAATGTCGTAAGCCTGATATTGAAGCCGCTTATTATAACTTGTCCAACCAGGTGTAAATATTGCTGTTCCAACTTTGTTGCCGTTTAAATACAACTCATAAAATCCGTGTGCGGTTACATAAGCATGTGCTGATTTAATTTTTTTTGGCAGGATAAAATTGGTGCGCAGTAATATGGCCGGCATATTGCGCAGCGTATCCTGCATAGGTTCAATCCATTTGGCTTCAAAATTTTGTGGCTTCAACAAGCCCGTTTCCCAGAAGGCAATTTCACTCCATGCCGATTCATTATTATGATTATCCCAAACCTTTACCTTCCAATAGTATCGGGTACCAGCTTGTATAGTATTGCCGTTATAAGGCAGCAAAATGGATTGGGAAGAAAGTATTTTACCTGTCTGCCAGACAACTGATTTTGAGGAAAAATTTTTATCCACAGCAACCATAATACTATAATTTGTCTGAAGTGTATTTCTTTCAGCAGCCTGTATTATCCAACTTAATCTTGGCTGGCTAAAATCAAGCCCAACAGGGTCAACTAAATGTTCGCAGGTAAGATGGGATAAACTAAGTTTTTGGGCAAAGGAGGTTTGTGCAATTAACAATACTAAAAGTGCATAAAATAATTTCATAAAAAGCAATTGTTTATAAGGATTTAAATTAGCCAACAAATTTTATTTTGCTGTCCTGTACTGACCTGATGTAGTTAATTTTTTAATGGGTGTTAGTTCAATTTTCCTGCATTCCACCTCACTGCCTTCGGCCTGCAATGCAATTTGCCCCATAGATTTAGTGCAATCATAACCATCATTGACCATATCGCCATTTAACCAAACCCTAACCGAATTTTTATAACATTCGATGATCAATTTATTCCATTCGCCTACTTTTTTTTCAGAGCTGTCCGTAAGGTTTTTAATACGGCGTAGTTTGCCTTCTGTAATACCCCAATCTTTTTTTGTACCGCGCCGCACTACCATATCGGGAACCTTGATATTTTCAACAATACACCAAAAGTCGCCTGCATTACCATGCTCCATTTGTACTTCCAAAGATTTAGGAAACATTTTATACAATGCCCTGGGGGTAGAACAATGAATTAATATACCACTGTTACCGGGTTTACCCGGAAAACGATATTCAACCACTAACCGATAATTTTTAAAAACCGAATCTGTAATGAGATGCCCCTGCGGTGTACCCAAACTAACCAACATTCCATTACGGACAATAAAAGGATTTATTGCAATTTTATCGGTATCCATTGCAGGTACATCAACATGCCAGCCCTTTAAATTTTTTCCATTAAAAAGTGGGTAAGACTGAGCAATTGATACTTGGGGTATAAGCCAGATACCTGACAAGAAGAAAAGTATATACTTTACAATTTTTTTATTTTTAAGCATGGGATAATTTTAAAGGAAAATAATTCTTGGCTATAATAAGGTACAAAAATTAATTGAAAAGTATGACCTACGCTACATTTAAAATATTTTATTCAATGCTATAAAGGGTTATAACCTATTTTGCCCGGAGATAGCAAAAACAATTTAATTGAATACTTAAATTAAAAATTAGCGGTAAAGAATAACAAAACGCTTAAGTAAAAGACATTACTATTTTATCCATAATAAAAAAATTAACTATTATTTTTCACCAGTCTATTTAAAATTATTTATGGTAATGCAAAAGCCAATACTTTATTACCTTTTGGTGTACCTAATTTTTCGCCGCCACAGGCAAGTACAATATATTGTTTGCCATTAATGCTATACATCGAGGGAGTTGCAAAGGAGGCGGCAGGTAATTGTACCTTCCATAATAATTTACCGGAGAACCTGTTATAGGCGCGAAACATACCATCTTTGGTAGCAGCAATAAATAGTAAGCCGTTTTCGGTAACAATTGAACCTCCGTAATTTTCACAACCTGTGGGGTTTATGTCCTGGTTGGGTAAACCTGGTGTAGTTCCTAAAGGCACCTGCCAAATATGTTCGCCGGTATTAAGGTCAATAGCTGTAAGTGTTCCCCATGGCGGAGCAATGGCCGGCAATCCTTTATCATCCAAAAATTTTTGGTACCCGGAATGTTTATAGGCATCTTGCTTTGCATTAAAAACCATTGGAGAACCTGCTTCCTTCTTTTCTGTTTTAAACAAATAATCTACAACCCGCTGTTGGTCTTCCTTTGAAACAGCAGAAAAAGCGGGCATCATGCCTTTACCATTTGTAATAACCTGGTGTACATACTGTGCTGATCTATTTTGCGCAATATTGGATAAATCAGGATAACCACTGGCAATATTTCCTTTACCATCTTTACCATGGCATCCGCTGCAACTGCTGTTGTATATTTGTTGGCCGGCAGATAATGCATTGCTTTTATTGTCTGTTGAGGTATTTGAAGGTTGTTTATCTAATTTTAAAAACCAGGCCATTTCGTTGGCGTTGATATAAATAATTCCATGCAAAGGGTCAGCAGCGGCACCTCCATATTCAGCGCCGCCGTCGTAACCCGGCAGCAGTAATAAATTTGTAGTATCTACCGGAGCAAACAATCGTTTATCGGCTGCTAAAAATATTTTTTTAAGTTCCTCCTTATTATTTGCAAAGGGGCTCAAATCATTTGCTGTTAATTGCCATGCAGCTCTTGTAAAAGGCTTAGGTATAATCGGAACGGGTTGTGTAGGCCATGCCTGTTCGCCCGGGATTGCTGAGGAAGGCACTTTAATTTCTGTGATATCAAACAAGGACTTACCCGTATTTCGATCCAGTACAAAAGTGTAGCCCTGTTTGGTAATTTGAGCAATGGCATCAATTTGCTGTCCATTTTTTATGACGGTTATTAAATTAGGAGGGGCAGGTGGATCTCTATCCCAAAGGTCGTGGTGAACCATTTGGTAATGCCATTTATAAGTACCATCTCCCGCATTTAACGCCAATAAACAATTGGCATAAAGGTTGGCACCAATGCGGTTAACGCCATAAAAATCGGGGGCTGCAGAACCGAGGGGTATAAAAATTGTACCCGTTTTTATATCCAGTGCCATGCCTGCCCAATTATTTACGGCACCAACATTTATATTTTTGTACGCATCCTTACTCCAGGTGTCGTAATTTTTTTCACCTGGTTGAGGAATGGTGTGAAAGGTCCAAACCAATTTTCCGGTACGTACATCAAAAGCCCTGATATGACCAGGGGCAGCACCTGCATCCTCCGAAACCCGCACAGGCATGATGATTAGATTTTTATAAATAGTGCCGGGTGTTGTACTGGTTATGTATTTATCTTTTGCTTCGGCAGGCAAGCCGGTATGCAAATTTAATTTACCCTTTACACCAAAGGAAGCAATCAATTTTCCATCCAGGGCATTCAAAGCAATAAGGTTTTGACCAACAGTATAAAACACCCTTTTATCATTTCCATCTTCCCAATAAGAAAGTCCACGGGTAATACCATTTGAACTTCCGGAATCCTTAAATAACCAAATTTGTTTACCGGTAGCTGCATCCAGGGCATAGGCCTTTAAGCCTGCTGTAACCCCATACAATAAACCATTTACCATTATTGTATTTACCTGCACTTGTCCGCTATCCGGAGCATCATATATCCACGCAACCTTTAATTGTTTTACATTATTGGTATCTATTTGTGCAAGCGTAGAATAATGATTTCTATCCAAACCACCCAGGTATTCACTCCAACCTGAATATTGATTTTTAGAAAGATTGTTACAACCGGTTAGTACTAAAAGGAAAATAATAAAAGGACAATTTTTCATAAGCAAAAACTTATTTTATTATTGACATAATTACATGAATTGAAATTGGATAAACATAGTTCAGGCACTACTTTAGTTGTTTTCGGCCTTATACTTACCGGAATAAATACGGGTAGGGTGACAGATACCTTTGAATAAGCCCCCTACAGAATCAATCAGAAAAAAAGAAAATTATACTATTGAATTTTTTCTACAAATAGTTGGTTTCTGCTATAGTTTTTATAAATAGTCGATTATAAATAATGGTTTAAAATACAAACAGTAACCAACTATATTTTAGTAAATACCGCACCGGAATTATTTTTTTAATTTAACCAATTCCGCATCATAAAATTTAACGGTGGCAATTATATCAGGTAAACTATTGTACCAATTTGATTCCTGTTCAATTGAAAACATACCTTTAAAATTTTGTCTGTTTAATTCTGCAAAGGCAGGTCCAAATTTAACAACGCCTTTACCAACCACGGTATCGGCAGCATGGGTATCATTTAAGGTTACAATATCTTTTAAATGAACACCATAAATATGACCTTCCAATTTTTTAAGACTTTCAACAAGATCTAAACCGTTGCGTGACCAATGACCAAGGTCTGCGCAGGCACCAATATTTTTATGCCCGGCAATTGCGGCTAAAACAGAATCTGGATTAGCGTATGCATTTGGCATGGGATGATCGTGAATGGCTAATTTAATACCATATGCACCGGCCATGCTGTCAATCATATCCCATTGGGTTTTTATAGGTTCGCAGGTTATATAACTTAAGCCAAAATATTTAGCCAGCTCAAAAGCTTTTACCCATTCGGCTCTGTCTTTAGGTGTAATAACGCCCATTGCAACCATTTGAATATGGTGTTGTGCCAGAAGATCTTTTAGCTTTTTACGACCACTATCAGATAAATTTAAACCAAAGGTATCTTTACTGATCTTATCCACCGGCTGCCCTAAATAAGCCTCAATATAATGGATGCCGGCACTATCAACTTTAGCCAAACTTTCCGCCTGGGTAAACATTCTGAAAGTCCACAATTGAACACCAATTTTCCAATTGGCAGCAATATTATTGCTATCAGCAACCGTAACAACCGCCGTGGTATTGTTACCGGCATTATTGCAGGAACTTAAAATAGTGATGGCAAATAAGGCACATAAAAGCAAGGAACTGTTTTTCATTTAGTGAAGATTTAGTTGATAATATGACAATATATACTATACAATATACTACTAAGCTGCGGAGTAAAATATTAAACATAAAAATAAATTAAAAACAATTTATTTATCAGGAAGTAAGTTTACAAATTAATTGTATAACAAGTAGCTAAATTAAAACAGGAATTTATTTTAATAAAATAGTAAGGGGAAAAATAAAGTATATCGCAATTACCCTTTAAAAGTCCTGCTAAATATAGCAGGGCTTGCGTTGATAAATTTTGTTGATACTTAATTATACTTAACCAAATCTTACCAAACCTGCGTTTCAAATAATATAATGATATGATACGGATGATGAAGCTGAAGTAAAAATATTATTACAAGCGGTTGTAAACAATTATTCAGAAGGTAAGGAAACTGCCGCGGATTGGCTAAATAAAATGTAGCAAACCATTATCATAAATTTAATTCTAAATTATTAATAAATTAAAAAATAAAAATTCGCTTTATTATCAAAATTATTTAGACCAGACAACCATTACCCTTCAACAATAAAAGAATGATATTTTATAGGAATCTAAAACATTAATTGAAATATTTTACGGTGATAGCGCTGTTTACATTTTAAGGATTGCTAACAACCAACAATCCTTAACAAAGGTTGATTCCGGGGTATACGATAGTGTAACAAAAAAGATCTAATGCTTTACTTAATAACGCAGGAATCTTAAATAAAAATTACAAGGAGTTTGTTATTGTTTCTCATCGTTTGTATCTTTTATTATTTGGAACAGTGCCCGACTTAAAAACCAATTTAATAATATCTGCGGATGGAAAAAATTTTACTTTTGAAGCATTGATAACAAATGAAAATGAACAACAGCCTGAATATATATTAAGTAGAGTGGCTACAAGTTATACCTACTCTATTAAGTATATAGCCAATAAATTTACGGCTGTTAGCAATAATAATGTATTGGGCTTTGCGCCGGTAGACTATCATAATCATAATTTACCCACATTATATAGAAGCGATTTATCCTTAAAGGCAATTAATAATTATTTTAGTGATGGAAGGAATTTTATAAATGAAGCTTCTACTAAAGATAATTTTTTACGAAGTTTCCCAGCTTATTCCATTATACAATTATACACTCATGCTGCTGATACAAGTATCAATAGTGATCCTGTAATTTATTTCGCAGATTCTTCCTTGTTGTTATCAGAATTATTTACCGATCGTAAACCTGATGCAGAGTTAGTAGTGTTATCGGCATGCGAAACTGCCAGTGGTAAATTATACGAGGGGGAAGGTATATTTAGTTTTAACCGTGGCTTTGCAGCATTAGGTATTCCGGCTGCGGTAAGTAATTTATGGCCGGTAGATAGTATATCAACTTACAAAATCACAGAATTATTTTATAAATACTTAGCGCAAGGTTTGCCCGCCGATATTGCCTTGCAAAAAGCTAAACTAAGTTTTATGCAAGTTGTTACGCTTAAAGAGAAAGTCTTGCCCTATTACCGGGCAGCTTCCATTTTAACCGGCAAAGAAATAAGCTTTCCAAGGCAACAATATCTACCCTGGAAAACCGTAATTGTTTTATTTTTGTGCGTACTGTTAATTGGTTATTCGATAAAAAAAGTTCGCTCCGCATCAGGCAAGGTATAAGGCTAATAGTACATGATAATAAAAATTCCGAATCATTTTTAATAAATAATACCGGCATTATTTAAAACCTCTTCCATTACTTTGCTAATAGTTAAAGTTAACTGGTGCGGTACTTTATTGCTTTGTAAAAGGCCTTTATCAAGGCAATTAACTACTTCCATTATTTCGTGTTCAAAACCATTGCTTAAGTGTGGTATAGAAAAATGTTCGGTGCTGCCATCATTTAAAAAAAGAGAAAAATCTGTAGCCTTAAACCATGGCTGGTCAATTTTTATTCGCCCTTTGCTGCCAATAATTTCAGCCTCAATAAATGTATTAAAACTAATGGATGATAAAGCCTGCGCTGTTTGACCGGTAGTATATTCCAATATGATATTTGCAGATTCGTCAACCCCGGTTTCGGTAAGATTTACAAATGCCTTAATAGCAGCAGGTTCACCTAGAATTATTATTGCAAGGCTGATGGGATAAATACCAACATCCATTACAGAACCACCGCCAAGGGCTTTATTAAACAGCCGGCTATCCATATCCAGTGGTGCAGCGAAGCCAAAATCGGCATGCACATATTTAGGTGTCCCAATTATATCCTCCTTAATTAAAGTTTTAATTTTATCTAAAAATGGCATACAGGCTGTCCAAATACCCTCCATTAAAAAAAGCTTATTTTTTGTAGCCATTGCTATCATTTCAGCAGTTTGCTTATAACTAAGGGTTAGCGGTTTTTCACATAAAACAGGTTTATTATTTTTAAGGCATAGCATGGCATGCTCAAAATGAAAAGCGTGCGGTGTGGCGATGTAGACAATATCAATGTCATCATCCATTACCAGGTCATAATAATTATCATACGCTTTTACTGCCCCGAATTTGGTTGCATAGGCCTTTGCAGTATCCATATTTCTTGATGCAACGGCATAAACCGTTGCGCGGTCCACAAAATTTAAAGCCGTGCAAAATTTTTCTGCAATTTTCCCTGCTCCCAGAATTCCCCAACGATAAGTTTTATTCATGTACTTTATTTAATGTAATAAATTATTTGGTAAGTATAGTTAATGTTGCGGGCTTTAATCCATTAGCCGTTGCAGTTAGTTTTATTGGTCCGGCAAATTTACCTGCTTTTATTATTACCATACACTTTCCCTGCCAGGCCATGCGTTGAGGCAATTGAAAACTTTCTTCACACCTGGGGTTTGCATTACCTACCCCAACAATTGTACCCGGCCCATCAATAGTAAATTGAAGCGTATTTTCAGCCAATGGGTTGCGATTTCCTTTATCATCAACCAATTCAATATTTACATAGGTTAAATCCTGGTTGTTGGCAAGAATCAAATCTTTATCGGCTGATAGTTTTAAAGCGGTAACCTGAGCTGCTGTTACCAGATGGACAGTATTCACCAATTTATGGCTACTATCATAACCTTTGGCAATTAATGAGCCTGCTGAATAAGGTACCTGCCATGTGGCCATAAATTTAGTGGAGCGGTCCGTATTTTTTTTCCCAAGAGATTTACCGTTCAAAAATAATTCAGTTTGAACACAGGATGAATAAGCGGTTACCTCCAATGGTTTGCCTTCAAACCCCTGCCAATTCCAATTATCCACAACATCAAACCAATGCCATTTTGACCAGGATTCTCTTTTTGTATTTACTTTAAAAGAAGGTTTTGGCGGTGTTACAAAAAGGGAAAGTTGATTGGGTTTCCAAAGAGCATCCCTATAGTAAGATTGTGGTCGTTTCCTGCCACAAATATCAAGATCCCCGCAATAAGCTAAATTCCAGGGATAAAAATTTTGTTGCTGAAAATAACCTAACCATCCAATACTTGCCTCACCAATATAGTCAAAGGCTGTCCATACAAAATCACCAATAACAAAGGGGTTGTCTATCACATCCATCCAACTTTTAAAAGCCTCCAGAGGGTAAGATTCTGATCCATACATTATTCTACCGGGCATCCGTTTATGATCTGCTTCATAAATTGCATCTTTTAAATGATCACCGCCGGCAGCATAGTTATAACCCACAACGTCCAACATAGCCATGAATGGATCTTTATCTTCATTAAGTCCATTTACAGCCGAAGTAATGAATCTTGATGTATCCAGGGTTTTAATGTAATCAGCAAGCATTTTTGCAGTGGCTACTCCTTCGTTATTACCCCTTTCCGGTATCTCATTACCTATACTCCACATTATAATACTGGGATGATTCCGGTCTCTTTTAACCATTGCGTCAATATCTTTTTTCCACCAGTCTTTAAAATACAGATGGTAATCAAAAGGATTTTTACCATAATTCCACATATCAAAAGCCTCATCAATTACCAGCATTCCCAACCTGTCGCAAGCAACTAAAAATGCAGGGCTTGGCGGATTATGTGTACACCTTATCGCATTATAACCACTGGCTTTAAGCAGTTCCACCTTACGTTCTTCTGCCCTATCATAAGCCCTGGCACCAAGCGGCCCATTATCATTGTGAAAACATCCGCCCTTTAATTTTAATGTTTTTCCATTTAATTGAAAACCATTAGTAACATCAAAAGATATATTCCTTATTCCAAAATTATTATATGCGGTACTTAATAATTTTCCATCTTTATAAATACTTGTTTCGGCAGTATAAATTGATGGTATTTCGCAGGACCATAAAGCAGGATTTTTTATAAGAAAATTTTGGTTAAACTCAAATACTTTTTTTGATTTAATGATCTGTTTTTCTTCTGAAGAAATTATTTGTTTATTGGAAGCATTAATTACTTGCGTGACAATTTTCAGGGATGCAAATTCAGCAGTTTCATTAACGATATTGGTTTTAATATTTACTTCGGCAGATAAATTATTTACGTTTTTAGTGGTTATAAATGTTTCCCATTTTACAGGGTGAATCTGTTCCGTAACGTTAAGCCATACATGTCGATAAATTCCTGAACCTGAGTACCAACGGCTATTCTGACCTTCGTTTTTAACTTCAACCGCAATTATATTAATACCATCTAATTTTATTTTGTCAGTAATATCAAAAGCAAAACCAGTATAACCATAGGGATGATTACCCAGCGGATGGCCATTTATCCAAACATCGGCATTCATGTAAACGCCATCAAATTGAATCTCTATTTTTTTATTTTTATCCTGCGGAGAAATGGAAAAAGCTTTACGATACCAGCCGGTTCCACCTGTAGTAAAACCACCGCTAACCTGGCTGATAGCATCTATATTAAAAGGGGATTGAGTGCCTTTTAAATCCTCGATGCTCCAATCATGCGGCAGGTCAATTTTTCTCCATTTAGAATCATCAAAATTTGATTGTTCCGCCCCCTGCGCACCACCCAAATGAAATGTCCAATCATTATCAAAATTTAAACCGGGCTCCGTTTGTGCCGAAGCAACAAGTGCCCATATTATTAATTGGGTCACCAACAGTATTTTTATTTTCATGCTAAGTTTTTGTATGGGTAATAATTTTATTTTTATTTTTGAAGTGGTATTTTTAATTTATAGGTCTGTACCGGTTTATTATTGATACCGATTACCAACTGGTCATTGATTATTTGAACAGCCCTTACATCGCCTTTTATACTAAGCCCTGATTGGGATTGTGTTTGGTAAGTAAAGTTACCTCTACCATCGCCTAAATAAACATGGCCATAGTTAGCATCAAACTCGGTAAGCCTTATCCTATTAAATTGATTATTACCAAAAAGTAACAGGTCGCTATTACCATCACCATTTACATCAGCACTGCACATGGCGTAAATTGGTGCGTATTGCGCCTGAACAGGCAGTTCTTTTTTCACCAATCCTTTTCCGGTGTTATTTAAATAAACCGTATTAAAATCTGTTGCAACCAAAGGTTTGGAAGTATTTAATTTATCAGCGGATATAATATCCGAAACAGTTGCATCAGCATAACTGATATAATTATAGAATTTCTTTTTTAAAAAGGGAACCTGAAATAAAATATCATCCATGGTTACAAATGGATAACTTTTACCTTGAACAAAACTGGTAAGCACAGGATCTTTGGTGCCATTATCATCAAGATCAAAATTATATACCTGAACAGGTTCCTTTTCGGTAGGTTTTAGCTGACCGTTGGTTCCGTAATTTGCCAGTACAATATCTTCTTTCCCGTCCTTATCAAAATCATTTATTAAAATTTTATTCCACCACCCAAAACTTGAAAAAGTAATATACTTTTCAGATTCATCAATTAATCCATTCTTTGTATTTACAAATACTTTTACGGGCATCCATTCCCCTACAATTATCAAATCCTTTATATTATCATTATTTACATCAACCCAGGCTGCATCTTTAACCATACCAACAGCACCTAATGTTTTTGAAAATTGAGTCGTCGCATCAGTAAAATTTCCTTTTCCATCATTTAGCAATATCCTGCTTTGGCTAAATTCGGGCCACTTACCCGGATTAACAGTACCTCCGATAAACAGATCCATATCGCCATCGCCATCAATATCATAAGGCCGTACGCAACTTTTATTAAATTTAAAGTCAGGCAATGCATTTTCTTTTTTTGTAAAATGGCCTTTCCCATCGTTGATAAATAAGCGGTCATTTAGTTGAGCGGGATTATCTGTAAACTCATAACCCCCGCTAACAACATACAAGTCCAGATCATTATCATTATCAGCATCAAAAAAAATAGCGTCAACAGCCTCGCTTAATGAATCTAATTTAATGGAAGCCGAAGCTAACGGAAGGAAGGTATGATTAGCTGTTTGTAAAAATATACCCCCCGCCTGCCCCTTTGCCCCGCCAATAAAAATATCGCTCAACCCATCGCCGTTAACATCTCCTTTTGCTATACAAGGACCTTGCCTGGAATAATATTGCGGCAATAAAGATTGAATGGCAAAATCATTAAAATCATTTTCCTTATGATTAAAATTTAAGGAGTTATTATTAATTTCAAAAAAACTATTTACCGGTTTAATTATTGGATAGTCAAAGGAAAACGCTTCATCAATTTTATTTACAATTAATGTTTGGTTTACTTTTATATTTTTTATTATTTGCTTTTTATCATCAGGCCAAATTATTACAACGGAATCTATAATGGTTTTATTATTTAGCCCAAAATGTAAAATGGGGTCTACGCAGGATTGAAAACCTCTTACAGGCAATTGCTCCTGATAATAATTTTGCGCTCCCGCATATAATAAAACTTTAGTTCCAATACCGAAGCTGTTATATATTTCTCCCTTTAACTGAACACGCAAATAATTATTTTTAAGTAAAGATTCACTATTATTTTTATACACTCCTGCAACGCCATCGGTGTTATTAATGATCATATCCAAATCTCCATCATTGTCTATATCCACATACACGCAACCCTGCGAAACGGTGGGTTCATCAAATCCCCATTCCTTCATCTTTTGCTCAAAATGATCGTTGCCCTGATTTTGATAAATATAATTTGGTAATTTTATTGGCGGCATATGTGCTATATAATCCGGTACATTAACGGCAGCTTCTCCACTTCGATATTTCAAAACCTGGTCCATTGAATATTTAAGAAACTCCATATCGGTATTATTTCTTTTATACCCATTTGATACAAAAAGATCCTTAAGCCCATCGTTATCAAAGTCAGCAAATAACGGTGCCCAGCTCCAATCCGTATTGGAAATACCGGCTAATTGGCCAATTTCGCTAAAGGTGCCGTCGCCATTATTTTTTTGTAAAGAATTTTTCATAAACTGGTGCGGCATTCCACTTTTAAAGAGCAGGTTATACTCATCAAAATTATCTACGCCTAAGTGCATTTTGGCTGAATGGTTATCTTCGGGCAGCATGTCCAATTCAACAATATCAGGCAGCAAATCATTATTATAATCATTAATATCAATACCCATGGAATATAGGGAAGTATGATTTATTTTTTGTTGAAGTTTATTTGTAAACGTGCCATCTTTATTATTAATATACAAATAATCAGGTTCTTTAAAATCGTTTGTTATGTAGATATCCGGCCAGCCATCCTGGTTAATATCAGCCGTACTAACCCCCAGGCTAAAGGTTAATTTATTAGAAGTTATCCCTGCGGTTGAACTAACATTTACAAAATGACCATTATCATTTCTAAACAATTTATTTTCCAAAGTGGTATCTCCTCTTTGCTTTCTAAATTCCAGGTTTTGTATTTGTCCCTTCGCATATTCCGGTGCAGATTGGTTTATTAAAATCATGTCAAGATCTCCATCCTTATCATAATCAAAAAAAGACGCCTGTGTAGAATAACCGGGGTCATCAAGACCATATTGCGCAGCACTTTCAGTAAAAGTAAGATCATGGTTATTTATAAATAATAAATTGCGCCGTTTATCTGCATTATTTAAACCGGAGCGGCAAATGTAAATATCCTGCCAGCCATCATTATTTATATCAACTATCGTAACACCTGTGCACCAGCCACCCTTATCGGCAATACCGGATTTAGCTGATACATCTTCAAATTTAAAATTTCCTTTGTTAATGTACAATCTGTTTTTAACCATATTACCCGTAAAGCAAATATCCGGTAAGCCATCATTATTAAAATCGCCAACGGCTACGCCAGCTCCATTGTAAAAATAAGGGTAGGTAAGAATATTAAAATTTGGAATATCTTCTTTTAAAGAATTTATAAAATTTATCCCTGTATATTCTTCAGGCATCTTTGTAAAGAGTTTTATATTATTTTCTTTGCAGGAAAATAATATAATAATTGTCGATACTAAAAAAAGACGTTTAAAAACCAATAAATTATGCATGCCTTTTAAAAGTTGAACTTGAGCAGCAAATTCCGGTCTGACGCCCTCGTCTGACCGAAACGAACTTCAAGTGGTTACGATGTAGAAAACCAGCAAGTAATAGTCGCTCGCAAGTAATTAAAATTATCGGTCAATCGGGGGTATACCGACCGATAAGTTTAATTTAGTAAAAATAGGCAACGATAAGAATTTGCTTTTAAATATACGTTCTTAAAATTGTATAAAAAGAATATAAAAGCTATTAAAAAAATGTTTAAAATACAAAAAAAGTTGTCTTTATGAAGACAACTTTTTTTGTAAGAAAAATATGTTAATCAATATAAAGGATTTTGAAAACCTTGTAGTTTAGGATTTCTATTAATTTCATCCAATGCAATTGGAAACAAATAAAACCTTGCATTCCAGGCTCTGTCCTGAACACTTTTAACAGTGTAAACAGGTGGAGCATAAGTTATATGATCTGCATTTAGTTTAAATAATATATCAATACCCCTGGCATTGGAATATGCAGGTGCTGCAATAAGCCAGCGACGAATATCGAAGAAACGCTGACCTTCATAAGCCAATTCAATTAAGCGTTCATTTCTGTAACGATCAACCAAAGCTGCGCCAGATTCCGTAATTGCCGGCATAAATGCTCTTTTTCTAATTTTATTTAAATAGGTTTTTGCCTCTGCTTCCTGACCTAAACCGATACAAGCTTCTATGTAGTTTAAGATAACTTCCGTGTAACGAATGTAACGCCATGGTTGTACTTGTTTATTAAATTGCGCATCAATTGTTGGATCAACAAATTTGCGTAAAAAATATCCTGTATAAGTACCATTCCAGTTTTCAAAAGCACTTTTTCTGGTATCTAAACCCGGGATGATATCAGCACTTGTTCCATTCCATTTCTCGCGAAACGAAGTATTTATTATACCAACAGGGTCCTGAGAAATAACGTCAGCAGGGCGGGAACGCCATTTTGCACCATCGTAGTTAACAGTTGAGTAAAATCTAGGATCACGACCGGTGTAGGGAGCCATGGCCTGAGTTGGATTATCCCAGCTAAATTTTGTACCATCATTCATTTCATAAGCATCTACAAATTGTTGCAGGGGTGTATTGCTGCCCCAACCATGATAACCATTAGGGTTATTGTACAAACCAGGATTATACCCATCCCAGTTTTGATCAACTTTAGTAGTAAAATATTTAAAGAAAATATCTTCACTGGTTGATTGCTTTAAGAAGATATCGCTATAATTCTGGGTAGCTTCCGCAGCACTGGCAGGGTTAGGCATATACAAACTATAAGTTCCTAAATTCATAACAGCCATAGCAGCATCTTTTGCAGCTTGCCAACGGGCCATTCTATCGCCACCAACATAACCAATTAATTCAGGGTGTGCATAACCACCGGCCCATGAACCATTGCTATTGGCAAAATCGCCTGCGGCAGATAACATTACCCTCGATTTTAAAGCAAGCGCAGCACCCTCGCTGGCTCTGCCTGAAGCTAATGTTTTACCATGTAACAAAGAAGCAGAAAGATCACATTCTGAAGCTATAAACTTTATGTTTTCATCATAAGTATTTCTAGCTACCGCAAAAGAATCAGATAAACCATAGGCTTTAGTAATTATAGGAACCGCGCCATAAGTAGACACTAAATTATTATAGATATACGCTCTCAAAAAATGAACTTCTCCTTTTAGACCATCCTTTGTTATTGCATCAATTGGTGCAGCCTCAATTTTACTAAAAAACAAATTTGTAGCTCTAACAAATTTATATTCGGTAGCCCAATGGTATTGTTTAAGATTTGCAGCCCAAAAATTAGGGTCAAAAATAGACATATCACTAGGGTTCATTAAACTCTTGGTAACATTACTAGAACCAAAATCTGCATTGTACATGGATTCATCTGCCATTGATGCCATCATGATACAACTAAAACCATGCGGTACACCACTGTAAATATTATTTACAAATGTTTGAATTAAGGAAGCATCTGCCCAAACATTGGCATCTGCAAACTGATCAACCGGCAATACATCCAGTTGTTTTTTACAGGAGGGCAATTGCGTAAGCATTGCCACCCCTAAAATAATTGATAAAATACGTTTCATATAAAAATAAATTTAAAAAGTTAATGATAAACCTGCTGATACTACTCTTTGTAAAGGATAACTAAGTCCGCTGCCGGAAGAAGCTTCCGGATCGAAATCTTTATACCCGGGGCTATACGTCAGCAAATTGTAGCCGCTTACATAAACTCTGAACGCCTGCATTCCAATTTTTTGAATGATTTTTTTAGGAAGGGTATACCCGAACTGAAGATTCTTCAAACGGATATAATCAGTTTTTCTTAAATAGTAAGTATTAGCCTGACCTACCCAATATTCGTTACCCCTATTGTTTGCTCTTGGTTTACTTGCCGTGGTGTTAGTGGTGGTCCATCTGCCATCAGCAGAACTTTGTAAAAAATTACCTATTTCACCTGCAGAGGATACATCAATATAATTTACAGCACCTGCTGCGCCCTGACCTAAAATAGAAAGATCAAAACCTTTATATTGAAGATTAATTGTTAATCCTCCGGTAAAAGTTGGCACATTAGATTTGTCACTTCTAACCTGATCATTTGCATCAATTACGCCATCACCATTTACATCTTTAAAAATAAGATCTCCTGGTCTTGCACCTGACCAATGCGGTGATTTATCGATAGATGCCTGATCTGCATATACTCCGGTTGTTTGGTAGTAAACACCTGTATTCATCGGATGCCCTGTTGATTGTTTCCATTTAGGATTTCCTGCGGCCTCATCCCAAAATACAATTTTGTTTTTGGCATATCCGCCATTTACTGCCACTGAATAATTAAATTCGTTGATTGAATTTCTATAAGCTACAGTAAAATCAAAACCTGTATTTTTCACTTTGCCTATATTTTCAGGAGGTAAGGTTATACCTGCAGAAGTTGGTACAGAAGCATTTCTGATGGCAAGTACACTTGTTCTTTTATAATTAAAATAATCGAATTCAACTGTTAATTTGTTATGCAACATTGATGCTTCAAAGCCGATATTTGCTTGTTTGGCAACTTCCCATGTTATATTTGGGTTAGGCAAACGAGTTTCGTATAAAGTTTGATTTTCTGTGGTTCCTCCGCTTACAAAAGGAAGGTAGGGAGACCCCACAACGTTACCGTATCCAAAAGTAGATAAGTATTGAAACTCAAGCGGATTACCATTGGGCCCTAACTGAATTCTGTCATTACCTGTTTTACCTATTGATCCACGAACTTTAAGGCGGTCAATAAACTGAACATTATTTTTAAAGAAATTTTCTTCAGATACTACCCAACCGGCAGAGATACCCGGAAAGAATCCCCATCTGTGTGCAGCAGGAAAATTATAACTTCCATCTTCACGCCAAACAAATTCAGCAAGGTATTTATCTTTAAATGCATAATTAACTCTACCAAAATAATTTAATCTTGAAACTACCGTACCTGAACCGCTATTATTTATCTCAGCAGCACCACCGGCAAAAAGTTGGTCTATTGCCGTAGACGCATAATATCTTCTAAAAGCACTGAAATATTCTGAATTACCGGTACGCGATTCAGCACCAGCTAAAAATTTAATAGTGTGGTTGGTAGCTACTTTAGTTTCATAGTTAATCAGACCATAAAATGTTTTGTTAAGTTCATCGCGGGAATATTCTGACAATCTCGCATCGTCAAAACCTCTTTTACCTTTGGTTAAAGTAGGATGGCCGTTTGCGTCGAGAGTTGTAAAATCTGCGGTGTACAAATACCAGGGAGTTTGCCAGGTTTTTCTAAAATCGAATCCTTTATCAAATGCGGCGGTACCTGATAGGGATAAACCCTTAACCCAGGGAATATTAATGTTTAATTTTAAATTGGTATTTACCGTATAATATTTATCCTTATCATAACCGGTTGCATCCGTGCTGATAACCACCGGATTATTCCCATATTCAATATCCGGACCTGGAGTACCGTCAGGCCAGTATGCCGGATAAGTTGGCTTACCCCTCATTACCATCCAAAAAATATCTCCTGCTCCACGGGTTGGATAATTGCGGTCCTGCATTCTACCGGCAACGTCAAAAGTTAACGAAATATCTTTACTGATTTTACCATCAATATTTGTTCTTAAATCGTACTGATTAAATTTAGTAGCACTATGGTAATAGTTACCATCCTGTGTTTTAGCACTTAAAGAAACAAAATATTTTAAGTTTTCGGCACCACCGGATATTGTTGCGTTATATGACCCCTGCGCTGACCTGGGTTTTAACGTGGCTTTAAACCAATCAGTATTTGGGTATCTCCATGGATCTGATCCATTACCAAATTTGGTAATCTCCGCAGCTGTATAAGCAGGTGCATTACCTGCATAAGAAGCAATTTCATTTAAAATGGTGGCATAGGTGGCAGAATTAGCCATCGTTGGCGTTTTTGTTGGCTGATTATACCCCTGATTAATATTAAAAGTAATTTCAGGCTTACCCATCTTGCCTCTTTTGGTTGTAATTAATATTACACCATTTGCCGCCTGAGCCCCATAAATAGCTGCAGATGCATCTTTTAATATTGTTAAACTTTCAATGGTGTTGGGATCAATCCTATCAAGGCTGCGGCCGGCAATGCCATCAACAACTACCAATACATCATTATTACCTAAACTGTTTACTCCACGTATGCGCAAAGTAGAACCATCGGCACCAGGCTCACCACTACCTTGAATTGCGGTAAGGCCAGGCACACGACCTACCAAACTATTACTTACGTTTGTGGCCGGAGATTTAATGATATCCGATCCTTTAATAGAACTTATTGCACCAGTAAGAGTTGCCTTTTTCTGTGTACCATAACCAACTACAATAACTTCGTTTAACTGACTTGTACTTTGAACAAGGTTAACATTAATGGCGGTTTTATTGCCAACCGGCGTTTCCCTTGTTTCAAAACCTGTTGAAGAAAAAATGAGTACTGATTTTTGATTAGGAACATCAATATTATATGCACCATTTGCATCAGTTGTAACACCAGTTTTAGCGCCTTTTAAAATAACACTGGCGTTAGCAGTTGGCAGGCCTTTTTCGTCCTTAACTATCCCACTTACATGTACTTTTTGCTGGGCCTGAGCAGACACAGTTAAAGCAACAATAGAAAAAGAAAAAATAATTTTTTTGAAAATGTGCGCAGACCAATATTTAGTTGGGCTAAGTATTGCAGGGCAATACGCGCGGTTTTTTTTTATCATGTTGGCAATTTGGTTTGGTTAATAATCGTTATTTAAAAGAAATATTTGTATTAATGACAATTAATTTAGGAAGAAAAAAAATTAGGTTGGTTTAATTGGTTAAAAAATGACGGCTCAATTTAAGAATTCGTAAAACAAATGTAATTTAAATAAAATCTGAGGGTATTGTACTTTAACAATTTTGTAATAACACATTTATTATAAACACTTTGAGCAAATGAACAAATTAATGTAATCGATTTCCTAAATTTATAAAATAGCTTCATAAACATATTAAAGCATATTGTTATTAAAAAAAATTTAAGCAAGTTATCTAACAAATATATAAAATAATTTAGTAATAACAAATCTTAACAAAAAATTATTAAAATAAAATTGTCGATTGTTTTTTGCATATATGCTATCCCAAAAAAGTCTACATAATTACACAAGCAAATAGTATAAAGTATTTCAGCCACCCTGCGTAAAATTTTTATAATAATAAAACCATTACCATAAATTATAAGAAGTATTGTAACATAAGGCAGGTATTCGGTTTTTAACAATTAAGACTACGGGTTATATTAAACCAAAAAAGGCACCACCTGTGTGATACCCTTTGTTGAAATATTAAAAAATGGTTATAATTATTTTTTATTTTTTAACCACTTTCTCTGTGCTTTCTGCCATCTGTAAATGATGTTCTAAGGTACTGATTTTACCGGCTGCCCAAGCTTTTATGTCTGCATCTTTACCATCCTTAGCTTCTTTTTTAAAATCATCAATATCTTCTTTATGATCGCTAACCATTATGGAGGTATAGGCTTTATCAAAATCATTACCAGTTTTAGAAGATAGATCTTTTACTTTATTTTGATTGGCATCGCCCAGATTGGCGGGTATAGAAATATTTTTTTCTGCTGCCCATTTTTTTAGTTCTTCATTGGCTTTACTGTGGTCATCAACCATCATTTGACCAAGTTTCTTAACCTCAGGCGAATTACCCTTTGTTAGGGCAAGTTTACCTAATTCAACCTCCATCATTCCCCCATCTGCTGCAGCTACAGCAAATTTAGTATCAGGTTTAATGGTGCTGTCACTAAACTTTTCTTTGTTAGAATCGATAGCAACTTTTTTTGCATCAGTACTATCCCCCATTTTTGTATTATCACTATCATTATTTTTGTTATTGCAGCTACTTAAAAACAAGCCGCTGACGGCAATTGAAATTAAAATTAAATTTTTCATAATTATTAAATTGATTTTAATGTTGAATTTATAAATTTTGATCAATTCAATCTGCTAAAAATCATGCCTGAATTTAACCGTTTCTTTTAAATAATATTTGAGGAAATAATTTAATCAACAACTATTTTATGAGGAAAAATATCAACACAAATTAATAGCCTTTCCTTTGTCCCAAAATGTAGTCATTGCAACTATTGCAAAGGCTTATTTATACCATAATTATACACTTATTATATTATTTAATAATTTATAACAGGTCATTAAATTAAACTTTTCAGCATCCATTTACGGCAACCAAAATGTCCGGAGTTTCCTAGCGCTCCGGTTAAATAATTAAAGCCAAATTTTTCATACACCTTCATGGCTTGCTCCAACTCGGGCATGGTTTCGAGATAAACCTTTCTAAAACCCATTTCGGCTGCTGATTCTAAACATTTTTGGATGATCAATTTGCCATAACCTTTTCCCCGCGCGTTTATTAGCAGGTACATCTTAACCAATTCACAAGTATCGGGAGACAAACCATTTGTTGGAAAAATTCCACCTCCACCAACCAGTAGCCCATTTTGCACCGCCACAAAATATACCGAATTGGGTTGTTGAAATAGCTCAAACAAGTTATCCGTTACCTCATCAAAATAAACAGTACCAGCATAATCCGCACCAAATTCAGTTAAAGTTTTCCGGATGATTATTGCCAGTTCTGCATTGTCATTCTCCTCAATTTCACGTATCTGCAATTCGCTCATTTAAACTATTTTTTAGTGATTACAAAGTAAGCGAATAAAGGAGTCATTAAAAAAAATAGCAGGTAATAATTAAATGCAGTTAAGATAAAACCTCCCGGTATTTTTATGGATAAAAAAAGGGAATAGAGGCAATTATATAAATGCTAAACAATTACTATTTGTTTATAAGTATACTATTATCGATTGTTGGCCAAAATAAATTGTAGAAATAATAATTTTCTTAGCTAAAATGTTCATTAAAAAACGAAAATAGTTTGTAGGATTTACTGGTTATTTAAAGTCGAACAAAGTCGCTGTAAAAATACCCCGTTCTCTTTTTTTAAACAGCAATTTCCAATTGCCGTTATAGCGAATTAATGCGGGCACAAGGTACTTTCCAACATGAGTAAGCTGCACTTCCATCTGCACTTTAAAATCATATACGCCGGCATCGTAACTTAAGCTGTAATTGCGCGCAACAACTTCAAAATTTTTATCATCAAACCAGGTTGTCATTTCATCAATAACAACACTGCTTTCTTTACCTGGTTTTACTTTTTGTTTAAAAATATAACAACTCGTTTTATTGTACTGATCCATATCAATACTCATGTCATACACTGAAGCCATATCGTCATCATAAATGGAAGTCTTTTTACCCATCAAAGGTATACCGGTAACTTTTTTACCGGGGTTAAAAAATAATACTTTTAATTGCTCTTTGTGTTTCTCCAAACCAGATTTGCTGGAAACGTCAAAGTCTTTACCGGCAACAATATTATCCTCGCCGCACACAATGCCCTTGGTAAAAAAAAGGGAAGCGTATAATTGAGCTGTATAATAATTGTATTGGTGATCCGCGGTATAAAAATCGCCTGTAGTTATTTCGTCCAGCACCTCCATGCGCCTGCAATTACTATCGTACAATTGCCTGGTTTTACTAGACAAGGTTGCCAGATTATTATTGTTCTTATCAACCATGCGCACATCATTAATGGCAGTATAGTTTAATACATATAAATTACGAAAGGCCTTATAAAAGCTGGTATCGTTTTTAATGTGCGCAATAAAGGCAGACACATTTAATTGGTTATTAATTACCACCGGACTGAGTGTTATAATTTTTTTACCCACCAATACGGAGCTATCTTTTATGTCCTTTTTTACTGTAAGTTTATTGGTATCGACCTGGTATATTTTTTCCGCTTTCCCAATTGAATCCTGCCCTACAGCAAGCCTGGAATAGATCACCAACAAAAAGAAAAGTAAAAAACATCTTACCATATATTAAAATTAGGAAATATAGTTTTAGGGGGAAAGTTTTTTTATAATTTGAATGATAAAAAAGCAACCCTTGGTACTTGAACTTTATCAAACATATTATGAAAGGAAATATAAAGATTAATTTAAAATTATTGCAACCCTTTTGATAAAAATATCGTCTAGTTAAAATGATATTTTTATTTTAATTAAAAATAAAGAAGATGCATCCCTAAAAATGAATTGATAAGGACCTTTCTATATTTTCTAAACTGAAAAAGTTATAATGACTTACAAACCTTGATAGATTAATTATGCTCTTTAAAAACAGGGAACATTTTCCACTCAATAAAAGTGAAAAAATTATCAGAGCAATACTACGGGCATTATTACTAATTATATTTTTAGCGATTGGTAAAGGATGTTTTAACCAAAGTAATACTATTAATGAGGATATAATTTTGGTACCAATTGTATCAACTGCAAGAGAATTATTTTGCCTTTTGTATATTATCAATGCCTTTACAACTGGTAACCTTGTTAGAAGATGGGCCAATGATGAAATTCGTAATTGGATTTATATTTTTATTCAATATAAAAAACAATGCTCAAATAAAAAAGCCACGCTTATAACAACAAAGGCTTTTGGACTTTTTGCGGTACTGATACTTTGTGCAACTATTACGGCTGAATTAAACTTTTATTTTTGGTAAAAATTTTAATAGGATTCTAAAGCCGGTTGAGGTTTTTTATAAATGCATCTGCAAGGAGATAATCGATTTTAATAAAATTATATTTTTTAATAGTACAATACCTGCTTACCATACCTACAGATCCAAAAACACAACCATTAATCCAATGAAAATAATCACTCAGGAATGCATTCTATTTTTTAGATTTTTATGCAGACCAACCTTCATTAGAAAGTCGTCAAATAAATTTGAAATACTTAAACTTATATCTCTGTTTTTGGTGCTTTTGCCAATATGCTATTTATTGGTATTGGTAACGGAACTCCCCTTTATAAAATCTTATTTTTGTAATGGTACTGATTCAACTATTGAACAAATTTTTAAATTAGGACCATTACCCGCACTACTTTTAGTTTCTGTAGTAGCGCCAATCCTTGAAGAATATTATTACAGATTTTATTTAGATAAAATAGTTGGCAACCTGGTATTAATGTTCATTAATATAATTACACTGGCGTATATTTTCTTCAGTATTACAACAACCCTGTTAACAACCTATATTTTTATTACACTGATAATAATTTTTACATTGCAAAAATTATTGATAAAAAAATATGCTTTTCGTAGAAATATTTTGCTTTTTTTTAAAAAATATTTTTTTATATTTTTTTACTTGTCGGCCTTAACTTTTGGACTACTGCATGTCAATAATTACCAGATCTGCAATAAACATTCCGTCTTAATTATTTTTTTAGTATTGCCACAACTATTTTCAGGTTTAGTATTTGGTTATGCAAGATTAAAATACGGCATATGGACAAGTATTTTGCTACATTTCGCTATTAATTTTATTGGAGTTGGGTTACTGTTTTTAACGAAATAGATTTAAAGCAACAGTACATTCAAATGGAATTATAAAAAATAAAACAACAGCTCAACCATCATTTTATAATAAATCAATTATCATGAAATTCTATCCCCGAATTGTACTTTTTTCCCTTATTTTATTTGCTGGAACAGGCATAATAATTGAAAAAATTTACCATCAATTTCCTTCCAAATCCGTTAACACCAATAATTATAATATTGGTTTTAGTTATAGATTAGGTTATTTTATAGGACATTTTATCTTTATAATTATAGGCTCCTTACTTATCGTTGCTGGTATTGCAGGTCTATTTTATACATTTAAGAACTTTAAAAATAAAATGGGAATTAATAAATAACAGGATATATTAATAGTGAAGAAAACCACTAAACAAAACTATTTCCGCAGCCAAACCTGAGGTTGCAGATAGATTGCTTCAAACAATTATTTAAAAATTAGACCGCTTTAAATTTTATCTTATGAAAAAAATAAATTGGAAAAAAGAACTATTTCCCTATATATTTATTTTACTATTTTTAGTAACTATTGAAGAGGTTTTACTAATAAGGAAAGTTCCTTTTTCAATGACTGCAATGTTAATTGTTACCTTGTCAATCATTTGGAAATTGAGTTTTGTTTTTATGCTGCGCCTCTTGTACCTGCGGTATTTAGGGAGTTCAAAAACTGAAGCATAAAAAAGTATTGAAAAATATTTTATTACTAATTAAAAATAAGGTTGAATAATTCGCATAAAAAAAGTGTAAGTAATTTCAACCTACACCCCCTTTAATGTAATAAAAATCGTCATCGTTTTGTATTTATAAAAACATGACTCCTTAATATTTATCAGGCAAATAATCTCCAAATAATCTATTTAGGAAAAACCATTCTGTAATCCACCTTTACCCTGCCACGAGAAATATCATCCAACTTTCTTTTTAATAAAGTCCGCTTTAATGGCTTTATATAATCTATAAAAAGTTTGCCTTCAATATGGTCGTATTCATGCAATATTACGCGCGCAGTAATGCCATTGAAAGTCTTAACCTGTGGCATAAAATGTTCATCCAAATATTCTAATGTAACGGATTCTTTTCTAAAAACATCTTCCCTTATTTTGGGGATACTGAGGCAACCTTCATTGTAACTCCATTCATCGCCACCGAGCTCCGCAACCTTTGCATTTATAAAAACTCCCTTAAATCCTGGATCATCCGGGTATTTGTCATTATCCTCATCATCCTCCTCCATATTTTTAAATATCTGCTCGCTATCTATTACAAATAAGCGGATATTTTTATTAACCTGCGGTGCTGCAATACCAACACCATTGCTTTCATACATGGTTTCCCACATATCGGCAATTAGTTT
>JAYTHI010000174.1:0-4732 GCA_043732685.1 Ferruginibacter sp.
TTCAAAAAAATGTTCTGTTTTATCCATCCCGCCAACAGAATTTCCGGAAATAAATCCGGTTCGTAAAGTGTCTAAATTTTTAATGCCGGCATCCATCAGGGCTTCTTTTGCTGCAATTAAACTAAGTAAAGCATTGCGGGTTATTGTAGCGGGCAGCCCGGCAATTTGTGCCAATGCTTCATTGCTTAATTTTACTTCGGCCACCGGTATATTTTGTTGATGAACCGACTGCAGGTATTGCATATGCCCAATACCGGTTCGTCCATTTTTCAATGCAATACTGCATTGCAATACATTGTTGCCAATGGCAGAAATTATTCCTTTGCCGGCAATAAAAACAGGTTCAATCATGTTTATACTTTCTGTGCCTGGTGTGCTAAAATATATGCTGCCATGGTTTTTACAGACTGAAATACTTTAGGGCCATCATCGGCATTGGATAATTTTATTTTATAGTTTTGCTGCAATAAAACGATTAGTTCCAGTGCATCTATTGAATCCAAACCCAGGCCTTCTGTAAACAGCGGTTCATCATCACCAATATCTTCCGGTTTTACATCCTGCAAATTCAACTGGGCTATCAGCTGCTTTTTTAATTCTAATATTAAGTTATCCATATTTTGACTGATAAATTTTATTTAAATTATCTTTTGTAAATGGTATTCCTGCAGACAAATTATTTTTTTCTACCAAAAATAAAACTGTCTCATAGTCTGTATTTAAAACCTCTATCCAGCCGCAAACGGCCGCCTGCAATATATTATTATTAATTAGAATATTTGTATAATTGTATAACAATTCCCCATCAAATTCTTCACAGATAAAAAAGGCATTTTCTCCTTTAAATTGATGCCTGATACAAATTTCGCCCGTAACTATATTGGGTAATGTATATACAAAAAGCGCCGGGCTTGCAATGTCTTTTGTTGATTCAAAGTATTTAATATCGGTGTCTAAACTTGCATTGGAATTCGATAATATTACCCCGATATCTTCTGCTTTATATTGAGCTTTGTTAAAGCTATCTTTTAATAAAAATTCTGTTGCCAGCCAACCCAATTTACTCAGGTTATCCATTTTGTAAAACTTTGGATATTTTGTTTCAAGCTGCAGGTAAATTGAAATTAAAAAATCCGGCAGCGTTGCAGCTTGCAATTCAAAAACCTTTGTATTGTTTTTGTAAACAATATTGTTCCTGATGGTACAACTTGCTGAAATAGAAATAGTAGCTGGCAAATATTTTATATTAAATGGTTAATCTTCAATGAGCAAATCTCTAAGCTGTATGGTTCTTGCTAATTTTTGTAAGGCAGTTTTATGGTCTTTAACGAAAGGGTTACTGGTATCCCAAACGTAACCAGCCAATACTGAACATATCATGCGCTTAATATTTCCTACCTGGTCATCTGCAAAAAAAATGGCATCAAGGGTTCCTTCATACCATGCCATAACGTAAGATCTGAAGGTATCTACTCCATGCATCATTGGTTCGGTATATTCGGTATGCCAATCAAAAGTTTCGCCGCGTAATTTTTTAATAACCAAATGCGCTGCCATTTGGCTTGATACGGTTGCGAGGGTAACCCCCGATGAAAATACGGGATCTAAAAATTCAGTTACATTACCTGTTAGTACAAATCCATCGCCAAAAAATTTTTCTGTGGTGGTAGACCAGGACTCTAAAACCTTAGGTTCAAAAACAAGCTCCACATTTTTAAAACGCTCGCTTATGTAGGGTTCTGCGGCAATAAGTGCACGAAACTGCTGTTCGGAATTACCATTGTAATTTTTAAAAAAGGCAGGGTCGCCAACATAACCCAAGGAGGTAATGCCATCAGAGAAAGGTATGATCCATATCCAAACACCAGGCTGGTGAACTACGATCGTAATGCGGTTTGGTTCATCAGCCATTAATCTTTTTGTATCAATTGTGTGTGCAAATAAGGCTTTTCGCGAAGGCAGGTTAGAGGGTTTATCAAGATTAAATAGTTTTGGAATAACCCTGCCATAGCCACTGCCGTCTACAATAAACCTTGCGGAAATTGCTGTTGTAACACCATTGGTATCCTGAACTGTTATTACCGAATCAGACCCGGTAAATTCAATAGCAGTTACGGTAGTCTCATACAATACGGGTACGCCCATTTTCTCCACCGTATCAGCAAGGGTTTTATCAAAGGTTGCCCTTGGTACCTGCCAGGTCCAGTTCCATCCTGCTGTAAACTGGTCAGCAAAAAGATAATCGCAAACCCTACCATTTTTTACAAATTTAGCACCTGCTTTTTGTTGAAAGTTTTGTTTTTTAATGGCGTCTATAAAACCTGCTTCTGCTAAAGCCTCCATACAGCGGGGTAGTAAACTTTCGCCAATTACAAATCTTGGAAATTTTAATTTTTCCACGATCATTACATTAAATCCGGCCTTATTAATTATAGCGGCCGCTACCGTACCTGCAGGTCCGGCTCCAATTACAAGTACATCAACATGTTTTGTTTTCATGAATACGCTTTATGGTGTATTTTTTTACATTTTATCAGGGTCTACTTAATCCGATATGATCTACTTGTTTCTCTATGTTTAAACCTGCTTTTCGATGCATTTTAAAAATGTTGCGGCACTGAACATAAGGCTGGTTCCGTTGGCTAAACTCTAACCCCGAAAATGGGTAAATTTTTATTTCCGGCAACGGTTTTTTTCTTTACTCCGATAGTACCTTGTTCTTCAATAAATTCCAAAATACCTGTTTTTCTAAGCACCCTCGCAGCCTGAAAAATTATGGGCTAAAGTCAATTCATTGTGCTGCTTCTTTTGCCTTGAGGGCTGTTTTGTTATCCTTATTAAAAAAACTCATTACTTAGTTTTAGGTACGTTTAAATTTATTGTTTGCTTAAGATTATAGCCGCATTGCAGCCCCCAAAACCAGCTGCCGTTTTAAGACAATTTTTTAATGGCCCGTCTTGAAGCGTTGCACATATATTGATGGGTTGGGATATCCCTGATTTTTTAAAACCTACTGTTGGTAATACTTTATTTTGTTGAAGCGAACATAGCGAGACAATGGATTCTATAATTCCGGCTGCCCCGAGTGTATGCCCGAAATAACCTTTTAAACTGTTTACCGGGGGGCGTTGCAGGCCACTTAATGCAAAGGCATTGGCTTCCATTTGGTCATTATAAAGGGTAGCGGTACCATGGGCAGATATAAAATCAATAGCTGCAGCAGATAAATTAGCAGACTGCATGGCTTTTAAAATGGCGATTTTTAATTCTTCTCCTGTACGCGACGGACCAGAAATATGGTTGGCATCATTACTTACTGCCCCTCCTGAAATTACCATATCACCTGCTGAATTTTTATTGGTAGTAAGAACGATTGTACCGGCCGCCTCCCCTAAATTAATGCCATCTCTATCGGCATCAAAAGGTTTGCAAAATTCTTTACTGACGGCCTGAAAAGATTGAAATCCAGAAAGTACAAATTTTGAAATGATATCGGCACCCGCTATAACTGCTGTTTGGTATTGGCCGGATTGTAGTAATCGCATGCCGGTTATAATTGCCAGCAATCCGGATATACAGGCGTTGGAAATTACTATTGGTTTATTAATAAACTGTAAATGCTTCGCTACCAAATTAGCTGATGTTGTGAGCGCCATCCTTTCCTTTAGCTGTTCACTAAATTTATCCTGCTGCAGCAGGTCGATATTTCCTTTGGTTGTTGAAATTATAAGTATGGTGCTTTTATCATACGGGATATTGGTTGAATGTTGCAGGGCATCTTTTATAGAACCAATCAATAAATTTTCGAATTTTGTACATCCGGATTTTTGCGATCCTTCATAGAATATTTGATCCTCCTTAAACAGCGAAGCGCAAAATGGATCGGTTGATAACTTTTTGTCATGGTGTTTTTGTAAACCCGATATGCCCTTAGTTAGTTGCATAAAATTGTCTGCAGTGTTTCTGCCGAGTGGAGATAATATATTACTGGCGCTTACAAAAACAGTTTTCATTATATAATTGATGTTACAGATAATATTGCTTTTTCCAGGCTTCAAAAAATGCAGGATTTGTTAATTGAAGCGTTAGACAATCCTTTTCTAAAAATACTTGTACAGACGAACCTGCAGCAACCAATTCGTTGGTAGCTGCATTAAAAAGCCGATACGTAAATTTCATTTTAGCTGCTACGCAGGCAATAAAAGTTGTTTCCACAATAACAAAATCTCCGTATTTTAAAGGCCTTTTAAAATCACATTCCACACTAACAATGGGTGTTACAAAACCCTGTTTATAAACATCCAGATAACCTAATCCGTGTGTGGTTCCAAAATCTTCGCGCCCATCTTCAAAGTATCGAATATAATGACCGTGCCATACAATACCCAGCGAATCAGCCTCATTAAAACGAACCTTGATTGTTGTGCAGCTTTTTAATTCGCTTTTTATTGTTTCCTGCATATCAGCTTCCATATTTTTTTTGCCATTCATTGTATTTGCTTCCTTCAATCTCCTCTAAAAGATCCCTGATGGCAGATGCCCAGTAATTGCGAAAACCAATTCCTCCCTTTCCTTTACTCTCCATCCTTTCTGTCATCAATATTTTTTTTGCTTTCATATCTATGAAGGTTACCCAAATGGCAGCGTCACTTTTTTTATTCACCTTGCGCATGGATTCCATTACCAATAAAACGCCTATACCGTTTTTACCCGAGAGGTCTAAATTTTTTAC
>JAYTHI010000175.1:0-4710 GCA_043732685.1 Ferruginibacter sp.
TTAATGTACAAATACAAAGATTACCGATATAGTAGCTGCTTCCAGAGGCTAGTTGTAAAATCTGGAATAATGCTTAAAGGACAGTTCCGGAGTCTATTGGACATTCGGCACTGAGGTTGTAATAATTAAACATAATTTCTACTGTTTTTTAATTTAAAAATTTTCAATAGCCAATAAGTTTTTTATACTTATTAAATAATTTTTTGCTAAACTTTCTTAGCACAACTTTGTGCAAATTCATTGTATGCAGTTTTCCAATTTAAAGTTTGTTTTAATTTTTTGTGTTTATTTTATTTTTCAGGGATGTGTGCTATCCAAAAAAAATAGCATTTCTACAGATACCATTCCTATCGCCTCTTTACATTTTTTAGGGGAGAAGGATATACCCTATAATTTTTTGTATAAGAATACAACCGTTGGGGGATTATCGGGTATTGATTACGATGCTGCAGCAAAAAAATATTATTTTATCAGTGATGACAGAAGTGCTTTTAACCCTGCCAGATTCTATACCGCCAATATTGGTTTTACGCAAAATGGAATTGATACCATTCAATTTACCAGTGTAAATTTTTTATTGCAACCTAACGGTAAGGTTTACCCTAATTCAATTGCAGACCCTTATCGTACACCGGATCCTGAAGCAATGCGGTATAATCCTGTAACCAAAAAATTATGGTGGACCAGCGAAGGGGAGCGCATTGTATCTGTAAAAGATACGGTGCTGGAAGATCCTGCAATTAATGCAGTTTCTGCCGATGGAAAGTTTTTTGATAGCATTGCTATTCCACCTAACTTAAAAATGCAGTCAATTGAAAATGGCCCAAGACAAAACGGGGTATTTGAAGGATTAACTTTTGCAGACAATTATAAAAATGTTTTTGTAAGTGTAGAAGAACCTTTATACGAAGATGGTCCAAGGGTGGATATTACAGATAACAATACCTATATCAGATTATTAAAATTTAATGCTGCCACTAAAAAAAATATTGCTCAGTATGCTTATAAACCTGATAATATTGCTTACGCGGCGAATCCTGTAGGTAAGTTTAAAATAAATGGCATACCGGATATATTGTATCTGGGCAGTAATAAAATGCTGGTACTGGAACGGTCTTACTCAACCGGACATTTAAACTGCACCATTAAAGTTTTTATAATTAATTTAAATAATGCAACCGACATTACTAATTTACCTTTAAAAAATAATACCGGAAAATTTGTACCTGTCACAAAAAAGCTCGTATTGAATATGGATGACCTGGGTATTTATATTGATAATATTGAAGGGGTAACTTTTGGCCCGGATTTACCAAATGGACATAAATCCTTATTATTTATAGCCGATAATAATTTTAGTGCAAGCCAGCTAAGTCAGCTTCTATTATTTGAAGTAAACTAGTTTTTAAAATTATTATTTTTAGCTCAATGGCATTAAGTCCAAGTCTTTATTTTCTTCAACCAAATCATCAATATAAGTTGCTATGGTATGTAATTAAAGGGCAACGGACAATATCCAGCACTTCAACCACAACACTTAACTTATAACTCATAACTAAATTAACCTATGATCACTTTCGTAGAAGCCAGCCTCAGCCAAATATCCATTCATTTTACAGGAAATAAAATTATTGATGAATCGTACAGACTTTCTGACAAGCCATTGGAAATTACAGATGAAACATTAAGCATGTTATTGATGCAATATTTTTTATCTCCTTTTGAAAAAGCAAACGAAATTTATCGGTTGTATCATCCTTCAGCCAATTTGGGACTGAATGAAATGTACCATTTTTCGACTACTATTTTTAATGATATCAATACCTTCCATGAAAATTCTGAACAAATAGTAAAGCATTTATTTGATGTTTCAAACCACCCTAAAATTAAGAGCGGTGAACTTTATGTAGTGTATTTTGATAAGCTACAAATTGAAGGAGAATTGCACCCAGCCTTAGGAATATTTAAATCGGAGAATAAAGAATCTTATATTAAAGTTCAACCCGATGAGGAAGGTTTTAATTTAAAATATGAAGAACAGGCAATTAATATAAAGAAGTTGGATAAGGGATGCATCATTTTTAATACTGAAAAAGAGGAAGGGTATAAGGTTGCTATTGTAGACCAGACCAACAGTAATGAAGCTGCTTACTGGATAGATGATTTTTTAAAACTTACCCAAAGAAATGATAGTTACAACCAGACCAATACTACCCTAAGCGTTTATAAAAAATTTATTACCACACAGGTGGATGAAGAATTTAATATCAGTAAAACAGATAAAATTGATTTGCTAAACCGATCCATAAAGTACTTTAAAGAAAAGGATCAATTTAACATGGAGGAATTTAATAAAGAGGTAATTGGTTATGAAGAGGGCATTCAATCTTTTAATACCTACAAAAAAAATTATGAGCAGGAGTCAGATACACAATTAAATGATCATTTCGCTATAAATGATGCAGCGGTTAAAAAGCAGGCACGTGCCTATAAAAGTATATTAAAGCTGGATAAAAATTTTCATATTTATATTCATGGAAATAAAGAATTTATTGAGAAGGGTTTTGATGAGGAAAAAAATATGAATTTCTATAAAGTATATTTTAAAATTGAAGAATAATTAGTAATAATTTGATGCTATATTAAAATAAAAAATCCCGCAACCTTAATTTTAAAGGTCGCGGGATTTTATTAAATAAAAAGATTGAAATATTTATTAGCTTAACAAATCAACTTTAAAAGTTGGTTTCTGCCTTTTTTTATCTGCCTGTTCAAAAGCGTAAGCCATACTCAATAAGGCCGGTTCGCTGTAGGCTGTTCCAAAAAATGAAATTCCCACAGGTAAGGAATGTAAAAATCCAAGTGGTACGGTAATGTGCGGAAAACCTGCCATAGCAGCCGGTGAAGAAAGTGAAAATCCGGTATCGTAGTCACCATTGGCAAGATCAATACAACATGCCAAACCATTTGTAATACCACTTATAGCATCGAGTTTATATTCCTTCATAATGTCGTTAATTATGGTTCGGGAACTAAGGGTTTTACTTAATGCCTCTGTATATTCCTTCGACTCTAAATTACCTTTTTCATTGCTGCTTATTAAAGTTTCCTGCAAAAAATAAGGCATGTTTTTATCTGCGGTAAGGTTATTAAATTCAATCACGTCTTTCAACGATTTCATTTTACCATTGGCTGCTGCAAGGTATTTGTTGGCCCCATCCTTAAATTCATATTGCAATATGGTAAACTCGGCTTCTCCCAATTTATAGATTTCTTTTAGCAGATCAATCTCAATAATCTCCGCACCTTGTTTTACCATGAGGTCCATACCTTTTTTTAGAAGGCTAACCATGGCTTCCTTTCCTTTTAGATGCGATTTTTCAATGCCAATTCTTTTTCCTTTTAATCCGGAACTATTTAAAAATTTTGTATAATCTTTATGCGATTTTCCTTCGCTTTGCGCAGTTACCCCATCTTTAGTATCAACACCAGTTAAGGCACCCAATAAAATAGCTGCATCTCTTACGGTACGCCCCATTGGTCCTGCGGTATCCTGCGTGGCAGAAATAGGAATAATGCCCGAGCGACTCCACAAACCCACCGTGGGTTTTATGCCCACTAATCCATTTACTGAAGCTGGTGAAACGATAGATCCGTCTGTTTCTGTACCGATAGCGATGGCACACAGATTAGCTGCGGCTGCACTACCGGAGCCGGCGCTTGATCCACTTGGATTTCTATCTAAAATGTATGGACATTTAGTTTGTCCCCCACGGCTGCTCCATCCACTGGTTGAATGTGTACTTCTAAAATTAGCCCATTCACTTAAATTAGTTTTGCCTAAAATAACTGCTCCTGCTGCTCTAAGTTGCGCAACAATAAAAGCATCTTCTTTTGCTATGTTGCCAATCAGGGCTGCTGCACCGGCTGTTGTCATCATAGTATCTCCGGTATTAATATTATCTTTTATTAATACTGGAATACCATGCAACGGACCCCGCACCTTACCTTGCTTCCTTTCTTTATCCATCGTTGCCGCAATAGATTCTGCTTCTTTATTTATTTCAATTACCGCGTTTAACGTTGGGCCAGCCTTATCAATGGAAGCAATGCGTTTAAGGTACATTTTTGTAATTGCCACCGAGGAGGTTTCGCCACTTTTCATTTTTTGTTGCAATTCATCAATGGTAATTTCATCAAGTTCAAAGCTGCCTGGTTGTTTTGTTCCGGTTTTTAAAAGTGTGGCCGCGGAACCAAAGACTGCTAATTTATTTGTTGTTAGGGTTAGTCCTGCTAAAGATCCGCTGCGTAAAAAAAGTCTTCTGTCCATAAGAAATATTATTTTAAAATAAAAGGTAAAAAATAAATTAATAATAACTCAAGTGTGCTTAAAAAATAATTTTTATGGGGTAACAAATCCGGTTAGGTAAATATATCGAAACCAATTAAACATTTAAAATCATTATTGATTAATTATCGGCTGCACAGCAACCAATTAAAGTTTTGCTAAGGGTTTATAACACTCCCGGCTATTCGATTGCAGAGCACTTTAGCGTTACACCAAAAAATATAAATAACAGCTGTGCAATAGCAATAATTTTTTAGCAAGGGCAAGGTTTACCTGAATATTTTTAAAGACTTTATATTAAATGGGCAACGTATGCCGTTCGTCACAGGTTGAGGTAGTTTTTGCAACATTAAATTTAGTTG
>JAYTHI010000176.1:0-14442 GCA_043732685.1 Ferruginibacter sp.
TTGATATCCATTTTTGCCAAAAGAATTATCCGGGTTTCCATTAGGCAAATAACAAACCAGCGACCATAAATTGGTACTGCCATTATTTGACTGGTCGTAACCTGCCAACAAAATATTGCCATTGGTTTCAAGTGCCAATGCTTGTCCAAAATAATCATTGGAACCAAATGAATTGGTTTGTTTTCCGTCTGAGGAAAAACTGTTATCAAGGCTTCCATCAACATTAAACCTGGCGATGGCAAAATTATTTTTACCTGCTATCAATGCCCTTCCTGCTACTACTATTTTACCATCCTTTTGAGCAACTACGGCAGCGGCGAAGCTTGGCGATGATTCGAAATTTATAAATTGTTTTCCATCGGTACTAAAGGATTTATCTGCGCTTCCATTTTTATTCAGCCGTCCAATGGCAAAATACGAAAGGTCGTAGTTGGTGTCTTTAAAGGTAGAACCGGCCAGTAAAATTTTTCCATCGGTTTGTACAAAAAGACCTGCTAAAACATCCGCAAAACCCATCATTAAAGTGCTTTTTCCTGTGCTGTTAAAACTTAGGTCGGGGCTGCCATTTTTATTGTATCGGGCAACAGCAAACTGCCCGTTTACGGTACCAGATGTGCCTGCTACCAAAATTTTCCCATCAGGTTCAATAAAAATACTGTTGGCAATATCATCGGCACCAAAATCGGTAATTTGCTTGCCGTTTTGGTTAAAACTATTGTCTAAACTTCCATTGGTATTATAACGTACAACTGCAAAATCATAATCTTTACCATTAAAGGTAAGTCCGGCCGTTACCAGTTTTCCATCTGTTTGTACGGCTGAGGCATTAAATGTTGTAAACCCTTGCTGGTAGCTACCCTCCAGCTTTCCATTGTTATTAAAACCGGCATCCAGACTTCCATTATCGTTATAGCGTGTAATGGTATATGCTGATAGACCACCCGCATTTATGGTATAACCCGCTACAACAATTTTATTATTTTGAAGGATGACAGCTCCTGCATAATTATCTCCGCCTGCAATATCTGTCGTAACCAATCCATCGCTATCAAAATTGGTATCAGCACTACCATCAGTATTTAAACGGGCAATGGCAAAATTGTGCAAACTACCAATACTTTTTAGGGTATAGCCGGCCACTATAATTTTACCATTGCTTTGCAGTGCTACTGCATTGCCAATTAGCATATCTGATGCCTGCTGCACTATTTGCTTACCATTTTTATTAAAAGAACTGTCCAGCAAACCATTGCGTTTATACCTGGTAACTATAAAATCATTACTATTATTTTGGTTGGCGACGTATCCCGCAACGATAATTTTTTCATCGGCTTGTATTGCAATGGAGTATGCCGTGGCGTTATTGTTTGCTATACCGGTTGTTTGTTTTCCGTTTACGCCAAAGCTATTATCTATAATGCCGTTAGTGTTATATCGGGCAAGGGCTATCTGGTTGGTAAGACCGGAAAATGCATATCCCGCCACTATAATTTTTCCGTCTGTTTGTACAGCGATTGAATTGGCAAAGGCATTGTGTACCTCAGCAGAATCAACCCCGTTGACAGGAGCAGTCTTAAATAAAAAATCAGTAATAACTTTACCAGTGCTATTAAACGAATTGTCGGCTGTACCATTGGTATTGTACCTTACCAATGCAAAGTAGGTACCGTTAATATCGGTTGTATTGCCTGCTACTACTATTTTTCCATCATTTTGAAGGGCTACAGCAGTAGCGTAGGATGGACCATTGAAAGCAGTTGTTTGAATACCATTTATACCAAAACTATTATCGGTAAAACCAGTTGCAGTAAGGCGGGCTATAATAAACGAAGCACTATTTAATGGGGTGCCTGCTATTACTATTTTTCCATCCGGCTGCAGGGCTGCAAAACCATTACTGATGGCAACAGATTTAGAGTAACCATTTATTCCATAGCTGGAATCTATACCACCATTTGGTAATCTTTTAGCGATAAAACTATTGTTTAAAAGCAGAAATAAACTTCCCTTATCATTGGTGAGTACTTGCCTCGCCGCGCTGTTATAATTGTTAGAGGGAAGGCCCATATTGGTAGCCGCTATACCGTTATTTCCAAATGTTGGATCAAGCTGGCCGGACTGTGAAATACTTATATTGACAAAACAAAAGGAGCATACAATTATTAAAAATGTTTTCATTATCTGTTTTTATAGTAGTTGATAGGTAAAACGGAAAAAAATTACCAACTGTAAAAGGGAGTTTCCCAAAAATGTTTACCGGCGTATAAAACCGGGGTTCATTCAAGGGATTTAAGATAATGAGGAAGAAAATTTTCTTGTAGTTATTATAAAATTATATATTATAAATGGATTTAAATCAGATGTTAATATTTATTTTAAAAAATCGTAATATGGTAAAAGCTAATAGGGGTAAGGCTTTCCTTAATTTTAAAATTAAAATCCATTGATTAGCAAGTAGTACGGTGTTATTTTATTTTAAAGCATTGCAAAAATTTGCTCAAGTTTCGTTAATAATATATTTTTAAAAAAAAATAGAAAACCTATTTAAAATAAGTAGTTTTTGTCAAATTTATTTTAAATAGGTTTATTAAATTTCATCAATAACTACGTTTTATTGCAGACTTGATAAACTTTTATCAATGATGGCAACACATTCCATAACCTCTTCCCTGGTAATAAGCAGGGGAGGTGCAAAGCGTATTTTATCACCATGGGTAGGTTTGGCCAGTAATCCATTTTCTTTTAAGCTTAAACATAAATCCCAGGCTGCTTCGGGGTTACTGTGTTTTATTACAATGGCATTCAGCAATCCTTTGCCTCTAACCTGCGCTACAAAAGGATTATTTAGTTTTCTTATTTCGCTTCTTAATAATTCGCCCATGGCGGCCGCATTGGCAACCATATTCTCTTCTTTTAAAACTTTTAAAGCCGCAATTGCCACTGCACAAGCCAACGGGTTTCCGCCATAGGTACTGCCATGTTCGCCGGGTTTAATGGTGAGCATAATTTCATCATCAGCAAGTACTGCACTTACGGGTAAAACACCTCCGCTTAAAGCCTTTCCTAAAATTAAAATATCCGGTCGCACATTTTCATGGTCACAGGCCAGCATTTTGCCGGTACGCGCAAGTCCGGTTTGTATTTCATCGGCAATCATCAACACATTATATTCAGTACATAAATTCCTTATGGCGGTCAGGTAACCTTCATCAGGTACTAAAACACCTGCTTCTCCCTGGATGGGTTCAAATAAAAATGCTGCAACATTAGCATCCTGAAAAGCTATTTTTAAAGCATCAATATTACTGTAGGGTACGGTGGTGTACCCATTACTAAATGGGCCAAAATGATCTTTGGCTGTAGGGTCGCTGCTAAAAGTAATTACCCCTGTAGTTCGGCCATGAAAATTACCGGCACAAACCACAATTACGGCCCTGTTATTGGGTACTTTTTTTACCTCATATGCCCATTTTCTGGCAAGTTTTAAAGCTGTTTCAACCGCCTCTACACCGGTATTCATAGGCAATACCTTATCATAGCCAAAATATTGGGTAACAAATTTTTCATACCGTCCCAAAATATCACTGTGAAAGGCCCTGCTGGTAAGGGTTAGCTTGCCGGCTTGCTCAACCAATGCTGCAATAATTTTTGGATGACAATGTCCCTGGTTTACAGCAGAATAGCCACTTAAAAAATCGAAATAGCGCTTTCCATCAACATCCCAGACAAAAACGCCTTGTGCCTTATCAAGCACCACCGGCAAGGGATGATAATTGTGTGCCCCGTACTTTTCTTCCAGATCAATAAAATGTTGGGTATTTGCAGTTGACAATATGGTAGATTCCATAATAATAATAAATTGAAAATTGATAAATTGGCTATGCGCCTGACTATAAAAATGGGTAGATAAAAATATTACTTACTAAACCAGGGTTCAGTGATTCAGCAAATCGAGGTTATTGCTTAGAAAGAATGGTATGTTTTGTGCAGATTTGATATACTAAGTTTTGTGCAAGTTATAAAATATTCTTTAAGGTACATATCTTTAGCCAAATATTTATATCCTTATGGCAAAAAGCCTTTACAAACAGTCCTTGTTGATACTTATTTTTTTAATAAGTAGTCAATTTACCCATGCGCAAAATAATACAGGCAACAACCCCGGTAACAACAATAAAAAATGGTGGAAAGAGGCCATCGTGTACCAACTTTATCCCCGTAGTTTTAAAGACAGTGACGGTGATGGAATTGGTGATTTAAAAGGTATTATATCCAAGCTGGATTACCTTAAAAGCCTTGGTATTACTGTAGTGTGGCTAAATCCTATTTATGGTTCGCCAAATGATGACAATGGGTACGATATAAGCGATTACCGAAATATTATGAAAGATTTTGGCACCATGGCCGATTTTGATAATTTACTGGCGGGGTTGCACAAAAGAAACATCAAATTAGTGATGGACCTTGTAGTAAACCACTCCAGCGATGAGCATGAATGGTTTAAAAAATCAAGAAGCTCCAGAGCCAGTCCCTACCGCAATTATTACCATTGGTGGAATGCCGAAAGAGGTAAACCCAATTACCGCTGGAGCTTTTTTGATGTTAATAGCGATGCCTGGAAATATGATACTCTTACCAACGCTTACTACCTGCACTATTTCTCCAGAAAACAACCTGATTTAAATTGGGAGAATCCCGCGTTAAGAAAAGAGATCTATAAAGTGATGAATTTTTGGCTGGATAAAGGTATCGATGGTTTTAGAATGGATGCTTTTCAATTTGTTAGTAAAGACACCAGTTTTCCGGCACTTCCGAAGGGGTATCAAAAAAACGTGATTAAATATTATGGCATGGGAAAAAACCTGCATAATTATTTAAGAGAAATGAATAAAGAAGTAGTTAGCAAGTATAATATTATGACGGTTGCCGAAGGTTCGGGCAGTACTTTTACGGATGCGCACAATTTGGTGGATGCCAAACGCAAAGAACTAAATATGGCCTATCATTTTGAAGGCATGGATATTGGAAATGATCCGAAAGGTTATAAACTTACCGATTTTAAAAACGTGTATACCCGCTGGGATAGTGCCTTTGCAACCAATGGATGGCTCTCTATATTTTTAGGCAACCATGATGTACCCCGTATGGTTAGTAAATTTGGAAACGATAAACCGGCTTTTAGAACCCTGTCCTCGAAAATGCTGACAACCTTTATTATGACCATGCGTGGCACGCCATATTATTACAATGGGGATGAATTGGGTATGGAAAATATTAAATTCGACAGCATACAGGATTACCGTGATATTGCGACCATTAATGCGTATAAAAACCTTCAAAATACAGGTGGCAATCTTTCTGAATTTTTAGAAAATGCTAAATTTAGTTCCCGCGATAACGCCCGTACACCATTTCAATGGGATAGCAGCAGCAATGCTGGTTTTACAAAAGGAACGCCCTGGTTAAAAGTAAATCCGGATTATAAATTAGTTAATGAAAATGCAGAAGAAAAAGATGAAAATTCTGAATTAAATTATTTTAGAAAAGCGGTGCAGTTGCGTAAGAATAACGAAGTACTGGTGAATGGTAAATACACGTTGCTCGATAAAAACAATCCTGACGTATATGCCTATACGCGTGAATTAAATGGAATAAAATTATTGATTCTACTTAATTTTAAAAGTGTTCCAAGTATGGTAAATACTGCCATTAATTTTAAGACCGCTAAAGTTTTATTGGGTAATTATAAAAATGCCAGTCATGATGGTTCGCTGCAACCTTATGAGGCGGTGGTGTATAAATTAAAATAAAATAGCAATAAATAACATATAGTGCCCGCTAGTAGTAGCGGGCACTATATGTTTGGGCATTTTACTGATCGTTTACTATAAAAGGTTTATATGTTTTATTTTGATATATTATACTTTTTAAGATAAAATATATAACCATTATCCACAAAAATGGATACAGTTCGTTAAATTATCAGTGTAAATATTTATAAATTAGTATATTCATTATCTTAAAATACTATTATGTATACCAAGCTGGTAGCGATATTTATATTATTATTGGTAATAATTTCTTGCCATAATAACCAAAATAAAAACCTAACCTTCAGCGGGAATGTTGATAAGGTTTACGAGGCTTTTCAAACAAGGTTTTTGGATGCTTATTGGAAAGAAAATCCGACCGATGCACTTAGTGCCGGATATGGAAAATATTATGAAACTTTACAAATGCCCGACAGCCTGTCTTTTGCAAACAAGGTAAAGTTTTGTAAAGCCTGGCTCGATTCTTTAAATAACGTTACCTACAATCAATTAAATGATGCCAATAAAATAAATTTTGCCATTGTGCAGAATGAATTAAAGCGTTTTGTTTGGTACATTGATACCTTTAAAATTCAGGAATGGAACCCCTCCAATTATAATTTAGGTGCGGAGTGTTATGCCATTATTTCGCAAAATTTTGCTCCGCTTAACACTCGTTTAAAAATACTTTCGCAGCACCTGCAATACGCGGATGCTTACTACAAAACAGCTTTAAAAACCATTCGTAATCCAACAAAGGAATATACCTTATTGGCCATTCAACAAAACGAAGGAAGTCTGGACGTTTTTGGCAAATCCTTAACCGATTCTATCAATGCATCGGCTTTAAGTACTTTAGAGAAAGATAGTCTGCAGAAAAATATTGGCTTAACTGTAGCGGCTGTTAAAAATTATATTACGGTTTTGCAAAAAATGGTATTTGATAAAAAATCTATTTTTCGGGATTTTAGGATTGGTAAAACCCTGTTTGCAGAAAAATTTAAATACGACCTGGTAACAGATTATACCCCGGAAGAAATTTTTGCCAAAGCAACAGCAGCAAAAAATAGTTATCACCAAAAAATGTTTGTTATTGACGATACCTTATGGCCAAAATATTGCCAGGGTATAAAAAAGCCGTCGGATAGTTTGCGATTGATTAAAACCGTGTTGGATAAAATTAGTCTGCAACATGCCAAAGCTGCTGAGGTTGTTGCTACTGCAACCGCTTTGATACAGCAGTTACAGCAATTTATTATTGCTAAAAATTTATTTAAATACGATACCAGTTATCCGCTAAAAGTGAGGATAATGCCGGCTTTTATGGGCGGAGTAGCAATAGCCAATGCAGAGTTTACGCCCCCTTATTTAAAAGCTGGTATTACCTATTATAATGTGGCCGACATAACAAAAATGCCACCTGCAGCTGCTGAAAGTGAATTAAGGGAATACAATAACTATTCATTGCAATTTCTTTCTATTCACGAGGGTATGCCCGGACATTGCCTGCAAGGCGTTTACAGCAATAAGCAATCCGCAGGTAATATGGTTAAATCGGTGTTTCAAAATGGAGCAATGATTGAGGGCTGGGCGGTGTATTGCGAGCAAATGATGATGGAAAACGGCTGGGGAAATAATGCACCCGAACTTTGGTTAAGTCTGTACAAATGGAGGCTTCGGGAGCTTAGCAATGTACTGGTAGATTATGGCTTGCAATGTTTACATTATTCGGAGGCTGTTATAATCAAATTATTAACTAATGAAACTTTTCAGGAGGCGGCACAGGTAAAAGAAAAATACCACAGAGCCACCGTTTCGCAGGTACAATTGTGCAGTTATTTTACCGGGTTAACCGATATCCTTAAATTAAAGGAAGCGTATAAAGTGAAGCAGGGTAAAGCTTTTAAGCTGGTAGATTTTCATGAAAAGTTTTTAAGTTTTGGTAGTTCGCCGGTTAAATATATAAGTGAAATGATGTTGAAATAATGAAATGCTGCAGTAGGAAACCAGTCCGCTCATACATCCTCAAAAATTTGCTTTACTTTTTCTTCCTTAATAAAATAGATGTTACTAACCTTTCAGCATACTTATTTTAGCGCGGATTATGATAAGGTAAATAATAAAAAAAATGGTTTATAATAAAACACATTAAAATTATTGCGCGATGCTGGATTTTCAAAATATGGAACTCCTTAAAGTTATGTGGCTTCCCGGAGAGAAAGAGATTTTATTTGAGGTTACTACAGAAATCTCCATACCGATTGATAATGAAGTCTATAAAATTTTAGAAAATTTTATAGACTTAAATAAATGGTCAAACGACTATGCTATGCAATATGATGCATGGTTAAAAAATGACGATTCAATAATTTATAATATAAACAGTTGCATTAACTCTGTAATGATTGAAGCATTGAAAAGTGCAAACAAAATAATGTCTCATACAATTTTATTTTATTGGTTTGATGTTGACCGGACTTTTATAGAGGGCTTTAATTGGCAACTTTGTCCCATTTCGTATGAAAAGCTTATTGAAATGAAACTATGCTTTCCCCAAATTAATTCATTGATTTCACCTGTTTATCCTTTAATATTTCCAAAATTTTGATATTTCACTCTATTTGGTCAATTAGCCTCAGCAATATTTGGTGATTATATTCCATACGCTGGTAGCCGTTAAACCTACAATAAAATATTTTAGATAAATAAAATATAGGTTCCGGAAAATATTTAAAAGCTGAAAAGGCAAAATTTTAAATTAATAGCCGGGTGGAGCAGGGATATAATAAATTAAAATGTCTGCCAAAAATATTATTGCACATTATCTGTTTAAATATAATTTTTTAAAGGCTAACGGATTTTGTCCCGTACTTTTTTTAAATAGTTTTGTAAAATGAGATGTACTATCAAAGCCAACGGCATAGCCTGTTTCCGTAATATTTTTATCTTGCAATAATAAAGTTTTTGCCTGGTTGATGCGGTATTGGTTTACAAATTCAGTAAAGGTCATTTTTGTATGCTTTTTAAAATACCTGCAAAATGCGGCCGTACTCATATGTACTTGGGCGGCAATAACATTTACATCAGGTGTATCATCAAAATGTTTGTTTATGTACTCATATACATTCGATATCCTGATTTTATCATTCATAAAAATTTTTACGGAAGTATCTATTTCATTCAATATGGTTACTTCGGTAGAGGTAGAAAGCAATTGTAAAATTTGAAGTAAAATTATCAATTGTTCAAAGGCATCAACACTTTGCATATACCGCATTTTTTCTACTACTTTTATTTTGGTACTTCCTGAAAATGACAAGCCTAAAAATGCTTTTTTAAATAGTTGGTTTATGTTATTAAATTCAGCAGTGTTTTCAAAAGCAGTTCCTAAAAAATCTTCCTTTAATTGAATAACGATTTGTTTATAATCGGATTTTAATCCGTAATCAAAATTTAGGTGGGGTATATTAGCTCCGATTAGTACAAGATCGCTTTGCAGATAACTAGAAACATGTTGGCCTACATGCCGGATACCTGCACTCGCTTCCACATAAACCAGTTCAATTTCAGGATGATAATGCCAATAAAAATGATCTCGTAAACTTGGTGTAAAAAGTCGGAAAGATTGCCCTGCCGCAATTAAAACTTGCTCCAGTTGAATTTTCATTAAGTATTATTTTTCTAAATAAAGATAGTTTTTTCTTATAAAGGTATTAGTAATTGTCAATACAGAGCAGAAATTAATCATTGGAGATGTTGAAATTTAAAATATACTTTTGGAAATTTGATTTATTATTTAACGATATAATATTGTTTTATGCAACAACAAACAATGGCCGCAACCATGGCACCAAATACAAATGCACATAAAGAAATTCCGGGTAACCCAAGTACCGCAACAAGTAGTAAAATTAAATTAAGCGATCGCTGCAATGGCGAAGCCCTGCGCATATTGAGTGAAGAAGATTGGAAATTTTGGAAATACAATGGGTATGTAATAATACGTAATGCAGTACCCAAAGAACAGGTAAAACTGACGGCAGCATTTTTATGGGAATTTGATGAAAAGGACCCCGAAAATCCAGACAGTTGGTATGCACCTGCAAGAGCCGAAATGCAAATGAAAGAGCTTACCAACACCGGCATGGTAGAAGTTTATAATCATCAAACCCTATGGGATAATCGTCAGATGCCTAAGGTACATGCTGCTTTTGCAGACATTTGGGGAACCGAAAAATTATGGTGTACTATTGATAGAGCCAACTTAAATTTCCCTTTGCGCCCGGGGTATGAATATAAAGGTTTTATACATTGGGACTATGATCCTGAAACTAAACCGCAAAATGTACAAGGGGTGTTGGCATTAGCAGACCAGACAGATGAGGAAATGGGCGGATTTCAATGCATACCGGAATTGTTTAGAAATTATGATACCTGGAAATTGACCCAGCCGGATGACCGCAATCATTTTAAACCGGATACATCCGGCTTAAAGCTTGAAAAAATAAAAATGGAAGCTGGTGATCTGCTCATTTTTAACAGTGCAGAACCACATGGAATAAGGGCTAATAATAGTAAGGATAAAGTTAGAATTGCTCAATATATTTCTATGATGCCCGCTGAAGACGACAATGAATCACTGCGTCAATGGCGAATTGCCTCCTGGAGAGATAGGGTAGCCCCTGAGGGATATGCATTTCCCGGTGATCCAAGAAAATGGGAACAAACAAAATACAGCACAGCAGTATTATCTCACTTGGGTAAAAAATTATTAGGATTAGAAAAATGGGATAAATAACTTATAAAATGATTTGGTTTATTTAAGAAACTCAAAAAATAAAATTTAAATAGAATACTCGATACATGCCTATCGGTACACTTGATAAGCCATTAATGGTTTCGCATTTTAAAAACCTCCTCTTGCTGTTAAAAAGTGGTGATGTTTTTTAAACACCGTTTATAGATTCGCCCATTACAACCCTCAGTTTGCTGCGCAAAGAAGCTAGGGTTTTTTTCTTAAAAAAATATTGAGTGTAGGTTCGCTCTTTACACACAACAAATATTTTCACAAAACCAAAGAGGTTTTTTCTTACAATTATACAATTAATAATTTCACCTGTTACAAGGCACAATTTGCTGCACACAAGCGGGTAAATTTTATTTCTTAAATAATAACATTACTATTTGGATCAACTACAAGCCACACTTTGCTGCATAAAAGTAATGCAGATTTGTTCTTAAAAATATAATATCGTTTGGTATATTTTTGGCTTTATAAGTGATGACATCAGTCTAAAAAAACGAAATCTTATAAAATAAATTTGAATAATTATAGTAATACACCAAGGCTGTTAAATAAAATATTTTTCTCGCGCCTGCAAAATAATGGTGCGTTCCTACCATCAAATGAAGTTTTACTAATAAAATATAAAGCCTAATTAATTTGTCAATCCCGTTTTCCATTTACCACTTTTTAAAAATAAAAAGGATAGCGTAAAAATTGTTGTCCAGTAAACCAGCTCATTGCTCCATGCCATCGCTAAGGAGATATAGTGCATTTTCATAAAATACCAGGTATACAGTAAATACAAGGTTATAGAAATTAATTCTATCAATAGATTCACCTTTGTTTTACCCGTACCTGTAACTGCATTAAGCCATATATTGGCAACGCTCATAAACATTAAACCAACGGTAACCATTCTTATAACCGATACCCCTTCGGCTGCAAACTCTTTACCTTGTCCGAATAAACCAAAAAATACTGTCGGAAAAATATTGATCGCAATGCACATTATCAGGCACAATCCAAAACTCCAGTACATAATTTTATTGATAGCTTCTATTACTTGATCTTCCCTTCTTTGTCCCATTAAATTACTTACCATAACATTACAGGTACCGGCAAATGCCCATACAAATACGCCGGTTAAACCAAAAACATTGCGCATCGTATTACTAATGGCCTTTGCGGTTTGGTCGTGCAAGGCCTCTATAAATATAAAAAATACCAGCCATGTTGTTACGCTGATTACATATTGAACAATGAGCGGGGTAGATATCTGAATAATTTTTTTTGTGGTTGTTTTGTCGTATTTAAAAGTGGAGAGCAGGTGGTATTGCTTTTTTAATCCGGTTTTATTCAATACAATTAAAAGTACTAATAAACCAACTATTTCTGCAATAACCGAGGCAAGGGCAGCTCCGTTAAAACCCAGTGCAGGAAAGCCCCAGTGGCCATAAATAAGTAAATAATCCAATAAAATATTTATCGAAGATTCAAATATGAAACCAATAATTAAATAACGGCTGTTTAGAGAAGCTACCAAAAAAGCATTACCCATTTGAAACAGAAATAAAAAGGGTAGTCCTAAAATACGAATCCGTAAAAATGACATCTCTTGTGGGTATGCCTTTGGATCTGCCACCTGTTGTAAAATATAAGGTGCAATAGCCCAGGTTATAAAAATACCTGCAACGGCAAGTTGTAAACTTATTCGGATACCTTGTGCAAGTACAGTTTTAAAAGCATCTGTATTATCGCTGCCTGCATAACGGGAAAATACTGCTTGCATTCCATTGTTTAAACCATTACCGGCAACAGCAAATATTAAATAAAATACGCCTGTAATTCCTGCATTACCCAATGCTGCTGTACTTAGATTTCCTAAAAATATGCTATTCGTCAGCATATTTATTTGCGGAATAATAATCGCCAGGGTAATTGGCAATGCAATTGAAAGTATCTGTTTGTTATTTACCTGTACTTTTAAATCTTTTATTGGCACCGTTGCTTCCATAAGTTGGCAAAATTATCTTATTTTGCCTGCCTAAATATTTAATTTGAATTCAGCCTTTAATATATTTACCCCAACGGTCGATATCTCGCAATGCAATTTGCTGGTAAAAATCAGTACTCAGGAAATTTCTTACCTAATTACGGATAATAAAAACACTTGTGTAGCCCTGGCAATATTTCATTTTGCCGGTAATACAAGCAGTGATGCAACGGCCAATAATTTAAAAGAAATTGTAGCCACACAAACTATTTTACAAAAGCCCTTTAAAAAAGTAGATTTTATTTATGCTTTTACAGAGGCTATTTTAGTGCCGCATAAATTTATAAGTGCTGGTTCAAATGCGTCCTTGCTGGAGTTAAGTTTTGGTGACACCGCTGATGCTGTAATAAAAACTGATTTTATTGCAAGTCAAAATATCCATACCGTTTACCGGGTTCCCAAACAAATAGATGCTATGATTGCTCATTTATTTGTACAAGCCAACCATAGTCATATATATACGTTGCTACCCGATATGGTAGTGGCCTCCGGCAATTTATTGTATTGTATTTTTAGCCCGAGTCATATTACCGTACAATTATTTAAGGTAGGAAAATTACAGATAATTCAGATTTTTCAATACAAAACTGCAGCGGATGTAGCTTACCATTTACTTAATCTTTGTCAGCGTTTTGAAGTTCCGGTAAATGATACCGTATTATATTTAAATGGTATGATTGATAATTTGTCGGGATTATATAAAGAATTGTATAATTATTTTCTTCACCTGCACCTAGCCGATTTACCAAAGAAATTTATTTACAACGAAGAGATTAATAAATTTCCTGCACATTATTTTAGTCACCTGTTTCAATTGGCATCATGCGTATAATTAGTGGAATTCATGGGGGCAGAAAAATAAATCCTCCGGCGCATATGCCTTTTACTAGGCCTACAACAGATATAGCTAAGGAAGGATTATTTAATATTTTGCAGAATAACCTCGAAATAGATACCTTAAAAACTTTAGATCTCTTTGGCGGAACAGGAAGTATTAGTTACGAATTAGCAAGCAGGGGTGCGGTTAACCTTACCATTGTAGAGAAAGATAACCAGTTGTATGATTTCATTAAAAAGATGTCGGAAACTTTAGAACTTGAAAATTTTAAATTGGTAAAATCGGATGTTTTTAAATTTATTGATCAATGTACAGACCAGTACGATTTTATTTTTGCAGGCCCTCCCTATGCACTCGGTACTATCGATGACCTTCCTCTAAAAATATTTGAAAAAAACTTACTTAAACCCAAAGGTTGGTTTGTTTTAGAGCATACCCCCAGAAATGATTATAAAAAATTTAATAATTATCATACCGAACGCAACTATGGTACTACAATCTTTTCTATCTTTATTAAGTAAACCATTAGCCAGTCATTGAAAAATTAATAAAGCTTTCAGGTGTTTTGGCGCTGTTTTAATTATTTGGAAGATGAATAAAGAAGCCATTAGAAAAATTTACAAGGAAAAAAGGTTACAACTTACCCCGGTACAGCTACATAAATTAAATGATTTAATGCTGATCAACTTTCAACGCTTGGTTATAGATATTCCGGCATTAATAATGACCTATGCACCCATTAAAAAATTAAATGAATTTGATCCTCAGCTAATTACTGATTATTGTTATTTTAAAAACCCCGGTCAGCAATTATTTTATCCGGTTATTGATACCGGCGATAATAAGGATGAAATGCGCTGTGTAATTGTGGATGATAATGCTGTTTTTGAACCCAATAAATACGGTATAGATGAACCGGTTGATGGTATTGATATGTTTGAAACCGAAATTGATT
>JAYTHI010000177.1:0-4684 GCA_043732685.1 Ferruginibacter sp.
ATGCAAATGTAGTAGGCTTACATTGAAATACAAATATATTTTTTATAATTTATGTTTTCATTGTGTTTTAATAAGGGTAGACGGTAAAGAAAATAAAAAACTTAATTTCGTTATCATTGTTTATTACCTATAAATAAAACTAATACATTATTATGCAAGCTTGGAAAGAATATCAGGAAAAAAATAAAGATCGTTTTTTAAGTGAATTATTAGAACTACTGCGCATACCCAGCATAAGTGCTAAAAGCGAAAATAAGCCGGATATGGTTAAATGTGCTGATGCGGTAAAGGAACGTTTAATTCAGGCAGGGGTAGACAAGGTTGAAATTTTTGAAACAGACGGGCATCCAATTGTGTATGCAGAAAAAATTATAGATCCATTGAAGCCAACTGTATTGGTTTATGGACATTATGATGTGCAACCGGCAGAGCCGCTGGAACTTTGGAACAGCGGACCATTTGAACCTGTTATTATTGATGGTAAAATTTTTGCGCGAGGCAGTTGCGATGATAAAGGGCAAGTATACATGCACATAAAAGCCCTGGAGATCTTAGTAAATACCCATTCACTTACCAATAATATAAAATTTTGTATTGAGGGAGAAGAAGAAGTAGGTTCACCAAATCTGGGCAAATTTGTACAAACACATAAAGAACTTTTAAAAGCCGACTGCGTATTGATAAGCGATAGCTCCATGATTAGTTTAGATACGCCGAGTATAGATATTGGTGTTAGGGGATTAAGTTATATTGAATTAACAGTAACCGGCCCCAACCGCGATTTACACAGTGGTGTTTACGGTGGAGCAGTTGCCAATCCAATAACAATATTAGCAAAAATGATCGCTGGTTGTCATGATGAAAATAACCATATTACCATACCGGGTTTTTATGATGATGTGGTTGTTTCTTCTCCGGAAGAAAGAAAGCTAATGGCTGAAGCCCCCTTTAATAAACAAGCCTACAAGGATGATTTAGGCGTAAAAGAATTGTGGGGCGAAAAAGATTTTACAACAAATGAAAGAACAGGCATCAGGCCCACATTGGAGTTAAATGGTATTTGGGGCGGTTACCAGGGCGAAGGAGCCAAGACAGTTTTACCAAGTAAAGCAACTGCAAAAATTTCAACCCGTTTGGTACCTAATCAATCAAGCGAAAAAACAACCGCAATGTTGTTGGAATATTTTACAAAAATTGCACCTCCAAGCGTAACAGTTACTGCCTTTGAACACCATGGTGGAGAGCCGTACATGACACCAATAGACAGTATTGCCTACCTGGCAGCAGCAAAAGCAATGGAGACCACTTTTGGTAAGAAACCAATTCCGGTTCGTGGTGGCGGTAGTATCCCAATATGTGCTTTGTTTGAAAAAGAATTGGGTATTAAAATTGTATTCATGGGCTTTGGTTTGGATAGCGATAATTTGCACAGTCCCAATGAAAAATTTAATGTAGAAAACTTTTATAAAGGCATTGAGACCATCCCGTATTTTCATAAATATTTTACAGAAATGAACAGCTAAAAAACTTTGCCCCATGCAATTATTTATCAAGTGCATGAATTATGAAATCCTTCAATTTTTAAATTATAAGGCCATAAAGTATTTAAAATAAAGGATGTTATAAGCAATGTTTTTCCTGAATTTCGTTGTATGGTTTAAAACAAACAAGGCAGTAATTCTTTTACAAAGAGTAAACCGCAAAGCCGGATATGGTAGAGGGTTTACTCTTTTTTATTTTACAGGGTTAAACTTATCGTTAATAATAAAAGTCATAAGAGCAGCCACTAGCGGGGATTTAAATATTAAGCTTCAAAGTAAATATTACTTTTAAGCTTATTAAATTATGTACCGAAGTTGAAAACCTTTTAACGCATAATTTCAAGAGCTACCTCATTTACTATAAATTCAAAATCAAATAAGTGAACGTAATTTCCAATGCTATCATTAAAACCTTAAGTAAAATATACGCCAGTAATTTCCTATGTTACAATATTTAAAACTCAAGCTAAATAGAACGCAGTAGCAAAGCACAACACTTATAACTCATCACTTATAACGCATAATTTCTAGTGCTTCCGCATTTGCTTCAAATTGCAATTAAATTAGCGCCTGTATTTTCCAATGCTATATATAAAACCCAAGCTCAATAGAACGCGGTAGCAAAGCAACAACACTTATAACTCATCACTTATAACTCATAACTCTTTTAAAGCTTTGCCCATTTCAAAAACTCCGGCAATGCCAATGCCCAGGTTGCAATATCGTGTCGCCCCTCTTTTAGTTCCAGGTATTCAATTGCATCGTTACCGTAACCTTTCAATTTTAATTCATTAATCAAATCAAGGGTATCATCAATAGAATCAATGATGCCATTGTTATTGCGATCAGCCGTTTCATCTTTTGCGCCAGCCTCTAAAAAAAATCTTAAATGTCGGGCATAGTTTCCCTGCTTAATTTGGCCGTGCATGATCCTGTTTTTAGATTCATCAAAATCTATATCATTCTGGTCCTTATCCCGCCACCACAAGGAGCCGCTAAATATGCCGGCATTGGTAAATTCTGATGGATTATTCCAAACAATATCAAGTGCACTTAAGCCCCCCAAAGAAAAACCAGCAAAAGATTTTGTTACAAATTTGGTTGTCGGAAAAAGATCATAAATATAGGGTATCAACTCCGCCAGTATAAATTTTGTATAAGCTGCTGCTTTTACTCCGCGGCCTTTATAGTCAAGTTTATTGGCAGTGGCATATTCATTTTTTCTATCCGTACCACAATGTATGCCTACACAAAAAAGCGTATTAATTTCATTTTTTTCATTCAGCTTATCCAAAATAGCAGTAAAAGGCATGTTTAATAAATCCTGTCCATCGTTTATCAGCAATAAATTTATTTCCGGCAGGCTGTTTATGTTTAAAGGCAAATAAAGATCTACCACCACCTCCCTGTTCAGGCAGGTAGAAAATAGTAGGTATTGTGAAACATTCGTTCCCTTAATTTGTATTGACATAATAACAAAATTACGATACCAGCACTATAATAGTTTCTTTTAACATTGGCAATCAGGTATATAATTCAAAGATATTTAGTATCTATCAAGTATTTTTGGTAAATCAATACTAAAAAAATATATTCGAACAAGAAAGTTTATCCGCATTTCCTTTTCAAAACATTATTCTTTTATAAAAAATGATAGCATGAAAAAAATAGGCATATTGTATGGAAAGGAACGCAGTTTTCCGGAGGCTTGTATTGAAAGAATAAACAGTAAAAATATAGCGGGTATTACTGCCGAAGCCGTTAAAATTGACAAAGTAATTCAGGGTGAAAAAAGTGGTTATGCAGTAATTATTGATCGTATTTCGCAGGATGTTCCATTTTACAGAGCCTATCTTAAAAATGCAGCTTTATGCGGAACGGCAGTTATAAATAATCCTTTTTGGTGGAGCGCAGATGAAAAGTTTTTTAACAATTGTTTGTCCACAAAAATAGATGTGCCGGTCCCAAAAACGGTTATTTTACCATCAAACTCTTTACCCGCAGATACCACAAGTGCCTCGTTCAGCAACCTCGAATATCCATTGGACTGGGAAGGTATGTTTGCGTATATTGGCTTTCCGGCCTACATGAAACCTTTTGCCGGCGGGGGATGGAAGAATGTTTATAAGGTTAGTGACAAGGACGATCTTTTTGCAAAACACAGCGAAACCGGCGAACTGGTGATGATGCTGCAGGAAGAAATAATTTTTGATGAATATTATCGCTGCTATTGTATTGGTGGAAAATACGTACGGATAATGTCCTACGAACCGAGAAATGAACATGCACTGCGTTATGTGGCCGATTTTAAACCAGGTAAGGATAGAATAAAATTAATGACAGAAATTGTATTACGCATTAACCACTATTTGGGTTATGATTTTAATACGGTAGAATTAGCCATAAAAGACGGTATTCCCTATGCTATTGATTTTTGCAACCCGGCACCCGATGCTGAACGAACCAGCGTAGGCGCCGAAAATTTTGAATGGGTTGTAGAAACCGCCGCCATGTATGCTATTGAAAAAGCGCAAGAACAAAAAGATGATATGGATAATTTAACCTGGGGCGAATACATAAAGAACAGCGCTGCAAAACAAAAATTATATTGATTAGCAGTATAATTAAACAGGTTATAAATTTATATAATATCACTTATCCATAAAAATTATCCATACAAATGGGCAACTTATCTTACAAAGGCTTTACCATCGGGGTGGAGGAAGAATACATGGTGATAGATCCTGTAACAAGGGAACTTAAAAGCCATGAACAAAAAATTGTGCACGAAGGCCATAAACTAATCAAGGATAAAGTAAAAGCAGAAATGCACCAGGCGGTGGTTGAAGTTGGCACTGATATTTGTGCCGATGTTGATGAAGCATTTATGGATGTAGCTATCCTTCGAAAAACACTTAGCGGTATCAGCGAAAGTATGGGCCTCAAATTGGGCGCTTCGGGAACTCATCCTTTTAGCCATTGGGAAAGCCAGTTAATAACAGACCATGTCAGGTACAGCGAAATAGTGAACGAATTACAGGAAGCTGCACGCAGCAATCTTATTTTTGGACTGCATGTTCATGTAGGTATGGCAAACCGTGAAATGGCCATTCATATTGCCAACTCAGCCCGCTATTTTTTAC
>JAYTHI010000178.1:0-4680 GCA_043732685.1 Ferruginibacter sp.
GGGAAATAAGGATTTAATTGTTGCTGCAAGATTTCAACAATAACTTTTTCGTTAAATTCTGGTGCTGCTATGTATAGACTAGTAATTAAAATTTAAAGCACTTTTATTTTGGCTGTTATTTTCTAAAAATAAATCAGTCCTGATAAATGACTTTCTTCTGGAAGGATAGATTAAGAAAAATGTAACTTATTATTTTTATTTTTTTTTAATTTTACCAACCAAATTATAAGAGTCACTCACCATTTGAAGCAACTGTTTATTAGATAATCGTCCATCCACAATTACTGTATTCCAATGTTTTTTATTCATATGAAAACCTGGCAACACTACATCCGGATAATCTTCCCGCCATTCAACTGCTTTATCGGGATCGCATTTTACATTAAACTTAAATTGATCTGCATCAAGGGGAATTAATAAGAATATTTTATTGTTTATTTTAAACACGATCGTGGAATCACCAAAGGGAAAACCTTCGGTAACCAGCGGTTTTTGTAACACATAATCTCTTAGGGTTTCTATATCCATAAAAATATTTATTGCATGCTGCTAATAAAAATAATTTGTTTACATAAAAATAGGTCAGAGTAATTTAGTTACTTCTACCTGTTGCAATTCTTTAAGCCGGTACAATACTTCCGGTAACCTGCTGTTGGCAATACCAACCTTCATCACAGAAAATAATTGTATTTCCTGTGAAATAATTGTACAGTTGTGTTGCTTCATCACCATCATCACTTCATTAATTTGAGTATAATCAAAATGCAGGCTGTACTTCGTTTCAATTTGTTTTTGAATAATCGGTACCACCTGTAAAGCCAATGTGGCAGCAGTTTTATACGCATTTATTAAACCTGGTACGCCCAATAAGGTACCTCCAAAATAACGCACAACAATAATTGCTGTGTTGGTGATGGCTTTACTGTCTATTTGCCCCAGAATTGGTTTGCCGGCAGTGCCCGAAGGTTCCCCGGCATCGCTAACCCTAAACGTATTTCCATCGGTACCAATGCGATAAGCAAAACAATGATGAACCGCTTTTGGATGTTCTTTCTTTAGTTGCTGCATTTGTTTTTTAAAATCTTCTACCGTCTCAATTGGATAAGCATAGGCCAAAAACTTACTTCCTTTCTCTTTAAATTCTGCCAGGGAAGGTTTTTCAATAGTATTATAAAATGTGGGGTTAGTTGTTGTCAATGACAGTGGTTTAATTTGGTAGTTTATTTTTATAAATTGATATTTTATCTGCGGTACTATTGTCGTCGGTTACAAGCAGGTTATTACAAAGCTTTGGGGCAGGTATCCCATCTTCAATAATAAGTTTTTGATTGGTGCAAACGCGGGCTTCATCCCAATTATTACCATCAATAAAAGATTGTAATAAACTGGTGCCGCCTTCTACAAAAACACTTTGAATATTAAGTTCAAAAAGGCTTTTTAATATAAAAGGAATTAGATTTTTTGAGGTGTCTGTTAAATGATAAAAAACGCCATTTTGTTCTTTTTGTTTAACGTCATTATATACAATAGTTTTTACTTTTCCATCAAAAAGATGTAATGATGCAGGTAGCTTTAATTGCCGGTCAATCACCAATCGAACCGGATTTTTACCATACCAAAACCGGTTGGTCAAGGATGGATTATCTTGTAGGGCGGTATTAAAACCAACAAGTATTGCAGCTTCTTCACTGCGCCATTTATGCACCAGCCGATTGGTAATATCGTTGGTGATTTTTACAGCTGCAAAATTATTAGCGGCAATTTTTGCATTGGCACTCTGTGCCCATTTTAAAATAATATAGGGGCGTCTCTTTGTATAAAAAGTAAAAAAACGACGATTTAATTCAAGTGATTCTTTCTCCAAAACTCCGACAGTTACTTTTATACCCGCTGCCTGCAGTTTTTGTATGCCTTTACCATCAACTTCGTTGTAACTATCTCTGCAACCAATAATTACAGCAGTTATTTTATTTTTAATAATCAGATCTGCACAGGGAGGCGTTTTGCCAAAATGTGCGCAAGGTTCCAAAGAAACATACAGGGTACTTTGTTCAATAAACTTTTTATTAGCCGCAGTAACACTGTTTATGCAATTAACTTCGGCATGCGCTTGTCCATACTGTTGATGATATCCTTCGCCGATAATTGTATTTTCAAATACCAAAACTGCCCCCACCATTGGGTTTGGTGCCACTTGCCCTGCGCCTAAAGCAGCAAGTTGCAAACACCGGTACATATATGTTTCTTGTATATTCAAGCTGTAAATTTATGAATAGAAAAATAAAGTAAGTTTGCTAAAATGACTATACAGCAACAATACCGTTTTTTTCTTCAACAATTACAAATTATTTATACGCTAAATGAAGCTACAATAATTACGGATTGGATATTTGAAAGTCTGGCAGGTATTAAAAGATTTGAGGTTGTTAAAAATCCAACCCAATTATTAACCGAACCTTTAAAAGAGGAGCTTAAAAATGCATTAATTGCATTGCTGCAACACAAGCCCATTCAATATGTAACCGGAGAAGCTTTTTTTTACAATTTAAAATTTAAGGTAGATAAAAGTGTATTGATTCCCCGCCCTGAAACGGAAGAGCTGGTAAAATTGGTGATTGATTATTCAAAAAGTATCAATTTCAAAAACGGACGTATTTTAGATATCGGTACAGGAAGTGGGTGCATTGCCATTGCCTTAAAAAAACAGCTGCCTGCTGCAACCGTTACGGCAATTGATATCAGTGCCAATGCATTGGTAATTGCAAAAGAAAATGCATTGGTACATAACACTGATATTGAATTTTTAGAAATTGATTTTTTGGATAGAACACAATGGCCATTATTACCAATAGTAGATATTATCATCAGCAACCCGCCGTATATTCCTTTAAACGAATTGGAAAAACTGGAGAAAAATGTTACTGATTTTGAGCCGCACCAGGCTTTATTTGTCCCTGACAATTTTCCTTTATTATTTTATAAAAATATTGCCTCCTTCGCTGCCAATCACCTTAACCCCGGCGGTAAAATTTTTATGGAAACACATGAAGATCTTGCTAAAGATACAATGGCTTTATTTGTGCAAAACTTTAAAGAAGCCATTATTAAAAAAGATATTTTTGGTAAAGAACGAATGGTTGTTGCAACAACTTATTGATTGCTTATCGAGGCCGAGGTAGTTGCACCTAATTTTTTTGCTACACTCATAATTTTCACAATATCCTTCCATGCTACCAATGAATCTGCATTAATAACTACTGCCGGTTTAATGCTGTCACCAACATGAATATGAGCTCTTAAAGCGGATTCAAGCGAATCAAAAATTATCTTTTGTTGTCCCACATGAACCATACGATTTTTATCGATGCTTACAATAACACTTTGTTTGGCCTTAGTATCGCTCTTAGCTTTAGGGTTGCTCAATTTAATTACGTTGGGGTTAGCCAAAGTTGAGATGATAAGAAAGAAAAACATCAGGATAAAAAGAATGTCATTCAATGGGCCGGTATCTACTTCTGCACCTTCTGCTTTAAATTTTTTTCTTAAACTCATGGTGAATATATCAACGGTTAATAATAATGTAAGGTTTAATTAACGGGTAGGTTCCTGTAAAATATCGACAAATTCTGCACTGGCGGCATCAATTTTATTTTCAATCCGGGCAATTTGCGCCTGCAAAAAACTATGCCCTAGATAGGCTAGTATACCAATAATTAACCCTGTTGCAGAAGTGATCATTTTAATATAGATACCATCTGCTATTGTATTTGGGGTATATTCTGATGTAGCGGCTATTCCTTTAAAAAGTGCGAGCATACCAATAATGGTACCCAAAAATCCAAATAAAGGGGCTATGCGCGCGATGATTGAAATAATGGATAAATTTTTCTCCAGTTTATACATTTCTAATACACCAACATTATCCATACTTTTCTCAATAGCATCAATTGGTTTTCCTATTCGCTGAATGCCTTTATCTATTACACGGGCTACCGGGTTACTGGTATTTTTACTTAAACTTCTTGCTGCTGCAACATTACCCGAAATAATATTATCCCTGATGATGCTCATGAAGTTATCTTCTATTTTAGCTGCTTTTGTAATGGTAAGCAAACGTTCAATAAAAAAGAAAATGGCAATAACCAATAGCGACAGCAAGGGTATCATCAATAAACCACCCTTGGCCAAAACGCCCCAGACATTTTCTGATTTTTGCGATAATAATTGGGTTGTTGCCGCGGTACTATCTATCTGTAATAGAATATCAAACATGCTTATTTATTTTTAGACAAAAGTAATTGTTTATGTGTTTTTATTTAATATAAATATCTCACGCTGCAAATTGAAATTGTAAACCCAAACAATGACCAATTACGGCTTAAAAAATTGTTAAAGTAAAAGGTAAAAAAAAAGCCGGTAATTATACCGGCTTCAAATTAGCTGCAATTCTTTCATAAATTCAAACAATTTTTACCTGTATTGAATTTTATGTAGGTTTTAAAATGGCTTGATCATATTGTGTAATAACCAATAGTAACAATTAAATTTTCTTTCCGTCCATTTGCTGCATGGCCATTATCTGGCGCATTGTTTTTTCCATTCCGTCGCTGCTGCCATCCAAAAATATTACATTGCCCTTACCATATTCTGCAAAGTTTTTAATGGCTTCTACCCACATGC
>JAYTHI010000179.1:0-4599 GCA_043732685.1 Ferruginibacter sp.
TGCGCAGGCGTACAGGCGAAAAGTACAAGGATTTAATGGAAGGATACGGAATTCAATAATAAATTATTCCGACCATAATAATTAGTAATTAAGTTTAAGTTTAAATATACATGCCTTTAACAAACGAAATAGTCCAACAAAAATTAATAGAGAAATTTGGTGATCAACTTTCAAGTTTTGTAACGCCTTATGGCATGTTAACTTTTACAGCACCGAAAGAATTAAATTTAAAGGTCTTACAATTTTTGTTTGATGATGCTGAATTACGCTTTCAATTTCTTACTGACCTGCAGGCGGTTCATTATCCTTCAAACGTAGGAGCAGAACTTGCTGTGGTGTATCACCTTCACAATCTGAAGGATAATATTAGGATTCGGTTTAAGGTGTTTTTAGATATTAAAAATCCGGATGTTTTTAGTGCTACTTCTTTATATGCCTGTGCTAATTTCATGGAGCGCGAAACCTATGATTTTTTTGGCGTTAATTTTTTAGGGCATCCTAATTTAATCCGGATTTTGAATGTAGATGAAATGGATTATTTCCCGATGAGAAAGGAATTTCCATTGGAAGACCAAAGCAGGTCTGATAAAGATGATGAAATGTTTGGCAGAGGATAGCTTAATAATTTCAGCGCGATGCTGTTTCAAAATATTATTTGCGTGCTACCAAAAATTAAATAACAAAAAAACTCAAAACCCTGTCAGGGTATAAGCATGAGCGATCACATTTTATTACCGGAAGGAAGTATAGAAAAATTAACCACCACGTTAAATTTGGGTCCTACACACCCGGCCACGCATGGTGTGTTTCAAAATATTTTAGAGCTGGATGGCGAGCGGGTTATGAGTGCTGTTTCAACGGTTGGTTATATTCATCGTGCATTTGAAAAATTAGCTGAACGCCGGCCATTGTATCAAATTACTCCCTTAACTGACCGATTAAATTATTGTTCTTCTCCCATTAATAATATGGGCTGGCATATAACCTGCGAGCGATTGTTAGGAATTACACTTCCTAAGAGGGTTGATTATTTGCGAATTATTATCATGGAACTATCCAGAATCTCAGATCATTTGATTTGTAATTCTATTGTAGGTGTGGATAGTGGCGCTTTTTCCGGTTTTTTATATTTGATGCAGTTCAGAGAATTGATCTACGAAATTTATGAGGAGGTTTGTGGCTCCCGGCTTACCACCAATATTGGAAGAATTGGAGGTTTTGAAAGAAATTTTACTAAAAAAGCTTTCGAAAAATTAGACCAGTTTTTGGCAACTTATCCAAAGCAATTAAAAGAGTTCGAAAACCTCTTCACCCGCAACCGTATTTTTATGGATCGTACCATCGGGTGCGGAGCAATAAGTGCCGAAAAAGCGCTGAATTATGGTTTTACAGGTCCAAATTTAAGGGCTGCAGGTGTAGATTACGATGTTCGGGTGCACACACCTTACAGTTCTTACGATGATTTTGAATTTAGTATTCCTGTTGGTAAAACAGGCGATTGTTATGATCGTTTTTTAGTGAGAAATGAAGAAATGTGGCAAAGTTTAAGTCTGATTGAACAGGCCTACGCAAAAGTGAAAGAGTTTACAGGTGCAGAAGCAGAGGTATTTCATGCAGATGTTCCCGCTTATTATTTGCCCGAAAAGAAAGACGTTTATACCAAGATGGAAGCATTGATCTACCATTTTAAAATCATCATGGGCGAAACCGATATTCCGGAAGGTGAATTGTACAGCGCCATTGAAGGCGCTAATGGCGAACTTGGTTTTTATTTAATTAGTGATGGGGGCAGAACACCTTACCGATTACATTTCCGCAGACCATGTTTTGTATATTACCAGGCTTATCCTGAATTAATAAAAGGTGGTATGTTAAGTGATGCGGTAATTACAATGAGTAGCCTCAATTTAATTGCAGGTGAATTGGATGCTTAATTTATAAGGTTTATATATTTATTCAACATATTAAATGCAGCAGCTCTTTTGAGTTTGAAGTAGTATGATAACATTTTCTGAAGAAAAATTAAATAAAGTAAGCGAGATCATTAAACGCTATCCGGAAGGCAAACAAAAAAGTGCATTACTGCCTATTTTACATTTGGCACAGGATGAATTTGATGGCTGGTTGGATACACCGGTAATGGATTATGTTGCAAGTCTGTTGCAGATTGAACCCATTGAAGTGTACGAGGTAGCGAGTTTTTACAGCATGTACAATTTAAAGCCGGTAGGTAAATTTTTATTTGAAGTTTGTCAGACAGGTCCTTGTATGCTGAATGGCAGCGATGATATAATAGGGTACATTAAACAAAAACTTAATATTAAAGTAGGTGAAACTACTACCGATGGCTTGTTTACATTAAAAACGGTTGAATGTTTAGGTGCCTGCGGATATGCACCAATGATGCAATTGGGCAAAACGTACAGAGAGCATTTAACAAAAGAAAGGGTAAATGCGATAGTTGAAGAATGCAGGGTTAAAGCAAATTGATTTTATATGAATAAAATAATGCCAAATTTAATTATAGCAAAAGCTTTACCTGAGTACAAGCTGCAGTTGGAATTTGAGGATGGGGTTAAAGGTGAAATTGATTTAATTAAATTTAAAGGAAAAGGAGTATTTGAATTTTGGAACGATGAAAATAATTTTTCAAAAGTATATGTTTCAAATCATGGGTCCATAGCGTGGAGTGAGGATATTGAAATTGATTCATTGAATTGTTATTTAAAATTGATAAATCAAACCTTCGAACAGTATGCCGGTAATTAGTTCTTTTTATGGAATAACAATTTACTTCTTTTTCGAGGAGCATAATCCACCACATTTTCATGCAAAATATAATGAATTTGAGGCTTTGATATCAATTCAGAATTTTGGGCTTATTAAAGGCTATTTACCAGGAAAAGCTTTGGGTTTGGTAGTTGAATGGGCAATATTGCATCAAAATGAGCTTTTAACAGATTGGGATTTAGCAGTACAAAATAAATTACCAAATAAAATTGAACCATTAAAATAAATAATTGGGCATAACAAACGCAATATTAAAAGTTAAAGAACACCGTAAATCTGAAAAGATTGCGGAGGTTAATTTTTTAATAGATAGTGGCACAGTGTACAGTTTGGTTCCGGGTAAAGTGTTGGATGCATTAGATATTGAACCGTACAGAGAAATGATTTTTTCTTTGGCAGATGGTACATTAATTAAGAGAAGGGTCTGCAGTGCCTATTTTGAATATGAGGGAGAAGGTGGACCGGCACCCGAAGTGTATGGAGAAGAAGGCGATGAGCCATTATTGGGTGCAACTACACTTGAATCGCTTGGTTTGGTACTAAATCCCTTTAGCAGAACCTTGCACCCAATGCGAATGCTGATGGCAAAATTGAAAAAGTAATTACAACTAAAACATGATCCTGCATAAAGGATTTTATATATGAGCAGAAAATTATTATTAGATAAAATAGATGTTCCGGGTATTCGCGGTTACGAAGTATATCGCCACGAAGGTGGATACCGCAGCGTTGAAAAAGCGTTGAAAATGAGCCCATCCGAAATTGTAGATGAGGTTAAAAAAAGTGGCTTAAGAGGTCGTGGTGGTGCCGGTTTTCCTACGGGAATGAAATGGAGTTTTTTGGCAAAACCTGAAGGTGTTGCAAGGTATTTAATTTGCAATGCAGATGAAAGTGAGCCTGGAACTTTTAAGGACCGTTACCTCATGGAATTTTTACCCCATCTGTTAATTGAAGGAATGATCGTGGCATCTTTTGCCTTGGGCAGCAATGTCAGTTACATTTATATCCGTGGCGAATATGCATGGATTACCGATATTTTAGAAAATGCTATCGCAGAAGCCAGGCAAAATGGTTTTTTAGGTAAAAATATTTTAGGAACAGGTTTCGATTGTGAAATGTATGTACAGCGTGGCGCAGGTGCCTATATCTGCGGAGAAGAAACGGCGCTGATTGAAAGTCTTGAAGGCAAAAGAGGTAACCCAAGAATTAAACCACCCTTTCCGGCAATTAAGGGTTTGTGGGATTGCCCAACCGTTGTAAATAACGTAGAAACATTGGCAGCCGTTGTTCCGATCATCAACGAAGGTGGAGACGAGTATGCTAAAATTGGTGTTGGTAAATCTACCGGAACTAAACTAATTTCGGCCTGTGGCAATATCAATAAGCCGGGTATTTTCGAGATAGACATGACCATTTCTGTTGAAGAATTTATTTATAGCGATGACTATTGTGGTGGTATCCCCAATGGTAAAAAATTAAAAGCATGTATTCCGGGCGGATCTTCGGTACCTATTTTACCTGCTAATTTATTATTGATGACGGCCAAAGGCGAAAAACGCCTGATGAACTACGAAAGCTTGAGTGATGGCGGTTTTGCAACAGGCAGTATGATGGGCAGCGGTGGTTTTATAGTGTTGGATGAAGACCAGTGCGTAGTTAAAAATACCATGACCTTAGCCAGATTTTATCACCACGAAAGTTGTGGACAATGCAGTCCATGCCGCGAAGGCACCGGCTGGATGGAAAGAATCCTGAAGAAAATTGATAGTGGTAAAGGTGAATTAAAAGATATTGACTTGCTTTGGGATA
>JAYTHI010000180.1:0-4593 GCA_043732685.1 Ferruginibacter sp.
TATTGAGAAAAACAGTAAAAATATAAAAAATAAAGACCACCATTTTTGTCCACTTGAACAAAACATCTAAAATTCACCACCATAAATGTCCATTACGCCATAATTCTTTAAAAATAAAAAATACTCAAAATATAAAAAACCCGTCCAAAGAAATTTGAACGGGTTTTTTATAAAGCTTTATTTAATTATTTAGTAGCCAACATTTTGTTGTCCCTTCATTCCCGGGTTAATGTCCATTTCTCTTTGTGGAATGGGTAAAATCACTTTCGGGTCAAGACATGGTCTTGAAATAGGTGCAGCTGGACCAGTTGTCCTTAAAGGCATTCCGTTTCTTAACAAGTCCATTCTACGATGGCCTTCAAAAGCAAGCTCTTTACGTCTTTCATTTAAAATAGCATTTATAAAATCTTGTTTGGCTGTAAACGTAAGCAAAGTCCAGGCTGTTAAACCAGCTCTTTTACGTAATGCATTAACTAAATCAATTGATGTTTGATTAACACCATTCAACTGTGCCAATGCTTCTGCCTGGTTTAAATACATTTCTGTAACACGGATCATCGGTGTGCTATTTGAGTTAGTTTTAGCATCAGGATATTTTAAAGTAAACCTTCTTTTTGTTCCATCAGAAGCTATAGCAGAATCGCTTAAGTTTAATCTCAGATCACCTGGTTCCTGCAAATATGCATTTACCAAACTTGTACTAAAAGGAGCATCTCCCCTACCACCTGAAACTACAGGACGATGATAAGAAGAAAGACCGCCAGCACCTGTTTTTGAATTATCTGTAGTACTCATCTCAATTGTAAACACATCTTCTGCAGTATTACCGCTATAAAAAGCATAATTAGCCGCTAATGCGTAAGTTGGTGTTGCAGTAATTACAGCATTAGCACTTGTTGCAGCCGCTACCCAATCTCCTCTGTATAAACTAAGACGGGATAAGAGTGCATTAGCAGCACCTTTGGTTGCTCTTCCTCTTGTGTCAGAAGCACTACTACCATAAGTAACCGGCAGGTCTACCAAGGCTTCTTCCAAATCCTTTTTAATTTGTAAATGAACTTCATTAACAGTATTTCTAGACGGAAATTCTACTTTTTCACCTGTAAATTCATTTAAAAGTATAGGTACGCCTAAATTAGCACCCTGACTGCAATTGAAAGGCTGTGCAAATAAATTTACTAATTGAAAATAAGTAATGGCTCTCATAAACTTAGCTTCAGCAATCATTTGCTTTTTTTGTGCATCAGTAAATCCAGTTTCGATAATAGCAGTTACGTGTGCTATTACTGCATTTGCTCTAAGTATTACCATATAATGATTTTGCCAGATAGGTGCAATACTTGTATTTACTGAAAGCGTAGTGTATTGTGCAATTTCCTGCAAGGTTGGAAAAGAACCTACAAACTCAACGTTATCAGCTTGATAATCTCCAATAATAAGTGGTAATCCCCCAAATACTTCCAATATCTGCGAAGTACTGTAAACACCATTTAAAGCAGCTTGTGCTCCGGCTTTAGTTGTAAATACTAAAGGGGAAGGTAATGATTGTTCTGGCTCTATTGCCAACTCTTTTTTACAGGCTGCAAATGTGCAAACCAATAATAACAATAATGATATTTTATATAGTTTCATATTTCTTTAATTTTTTTGTTTAGAATCCAAGATTAAGTCCGATGGTAAATGTTTTTGACTGAGGTATCGCAAAAAAAGATTCACCTTGTATTAAACTGCCGCCATTAGCTGATACTTCAGCATCAGGACCACGGAAATTTTTAGCTTGTATTATGAAAAGGTTTTGTGCAAGTAAATAAAAACGTGCACTGCTGATGAATGTAGTTTTTTCTAAAATACCTTTTGGAAGTTTGTATCCTATTGAAACTGTTTTTAAACGAGCGTAAGATCCATCCTGCAATTGCAAGGTAGAAGCTTGATTAAAAATTGGTGCAGTTTTACTTGTAAATGCCGGAGCAAATGCCTGATCGCCAGCTTTTTTCCAATAATTTAATACATTAATTGCTTTATTGAATGACGGCGTACCCATGTTTTCTGTAAATGTCAACCCACTAATTAATACTTTATTACCGTAACTAAAATTAAAGAATGCAGAAAAATCGAAGGCTTTATAACGGAATGAATTTGTAAATCCACCGGTATATTTTGGTATAGCACTTCCTACAATACGCCTGTCTGCTGCAATTGGGCTGATAGTTGCTTTACCATTTTTATCTAACCATTCTGCATCACCGGTTGTTGAGTTTACACCTATGTAAGGTATCATGTAAAAACTATTTCTTGAATTTCCAACAATTGCACGCTGATTACTAGAAATAACTAAGTAATCACGTCCCATTTCATCTTTATTAGTAGGTAATGACAATACTCTATTTTGTAAGTACCCGAAATTAAATGAAGTGGTCCACTCAAGGTTTTTAGATCTGATGTTTACAGTATTTAATTCAACATCAACACCTTTATTTTCAATTTCACCAATATTTTTATTGATAGAAGAAAAACCTGTAGTAAAAGGTAAAGGAACACCAATTAAGTTATTAGAAGTATGTTTTTTATAAACGTTAACGTTAAGATTTATTCTTGATTGCAAAAAAGAAGAACTCATACCAATATCCCATTGGCTGGTTTGTTCCCATTTTAAGATAGGATTAGCTATTTGGCCTGGATTTAACCCCGGTGCACCATTGTAATCTGCTAAAACACCAGTATTGTATAATCCTAATGATGGAAAATCTCCACCAATCCTATCATTACCTGAAGTACCGTAACTAGCAGTTAATTTTAAATTATTGATGAAGTTGATATTTTTGAAAAATTCTTCACTTGATACGATCCATCCACCAGATACAGCCCAAAAAGTTCCGTATTGATTTTGTGATCCAAAACGAGATGAACCATCACGTCTGATTGTACCTTCTAATAAGTAACGATCTTTCAAACGATAGTTTAAACGACCAAAATATGATTCTAATGCGTATGCACTGCGGGATGCATAAGTAGTAGTTGGAGTAGAACCCGAAGCAACGTTAGTTAAACGATCGGTTGCAAAGCCTGAAGCCGCAACAGTAATATTATCGTAATTTGTTTTTTCAAAACTCTGACCTAACAATGCACTAAAATAATGATCGCCCAAGCGTTTTTCATAATTAAGTGTGTTGGTAGTAAGCCATTTTCTATTTTGATAAACTGCCCTTGAAGCAAAACCACCTGGACTTAGAAGGTTCACACTACGATATCTTTCTTCAGTTTGAACATTATCAATTCCCCAATCAGATTTAAATTTAAGGTTGTCAATTAGATTTATTTCAATAAAAGCATTACCTGTATTACGGGTAGATCTGAATTGGTTGGTATTTAAAGCTGCAATAGCCAATACATTCGCAATAAAGCTACTATTTATATAATTACCACTTGTATCGCGAGGTTGAACATAAGGTAACATTAATGATGCTGCCGTTAAAGGAGCAAAAGTGCTGTTCTCAACATTTATCCTGTTACTATTAGTATTAGAAATACTTAAGTTTGCGCCTACTTTCACTTTAGAAGAAATATCATGGTCAATATTTACTCTACCTGCTAAACGATCTATATCATTACCAATAGAATATCCTTTTTCCTTAAAATAAGATCCACCTAAATAAAAACGTGTTTTTTCGTTTCCACCTGCGGCTGATAAAGAATATGAATTGGTATTTCCCTGCCTTGTTACACCATTTACCCAATCATAACTTCCATTAGGAATAGTTGGAACGAGTAATCCCCTTGCTGTTCTATAATCTGTAACAAAAGTTTTAAACTGAGTAGCACTCATCAACTTTGGTAAAGAAGTTGGGTTTGCAACACCTGTAAAATAATCCAGACTTACTTTTGTTTTTTTACTGTTGGTACCTCTTTTAGTTTTTATGATGATAACACCGTTAGTACCACGGCTACCGTAGATTGCTACAGCTGCAGCATCTTTCAAAACTGTCATTGCTTCAATATCGTTAGGGTTCAAATCCAGCAAAGGGTTTAAACCTGAACCACCACCTTGTGTTCCGGAAAGAACATCATCGTTCAATGGCACACCATCTACAACATATAAAGGTTGTGTACCACCTAATAAAGAAGATGCTCCCCTAACCTGAACATTAGGTGCAGCACCTAATAAACCCGAGGAGTTTACCATATTAACACCTGCAGCATGACCTTGTAATGCCTGAGCTGGCGATAGTATCGGCATATTTGCAAATTCATCTGCTTTTATTACTGATGCAGCCTGAATGCGGGTTTTATTTGATTGAGTACCATAACCTACTACTACTACTTCCTGTAATGCCTTATTTTCAGCAACCAGGGTAATGCTGATAGTTATTGAATTTTTTAAAGAAGCTTCCTGACCAATCATGCCAATTGATGAAATAAGTAAAGTAGTTACTTTAGCATCAACATTTAACGAGAAGGTACCCGATGCGTTTGTAACCGTTCCAACTTTAGAATTTTTAATTGCAATAGATGCGTTTGAAATTGGTTTTCCATCTGCGTTTTTTACCATGCCGGTAATTGTACGTGTTTGTGCATTAACTGCTGAGAGTAGCAGCA
>JAYTHI010000181.1:0-14147 GCA_043732685.1 Ferruginibacter sp.
AAACCACTATAACTCATCATATCATTAATAAAAGTATCGCCGCCTACTGTCATATAAGGTGCACGCCAAATTAAATAAGCCGCCTTAATTTTTGGATAATTTGGAAGATTTTCAAAATCAGACCGAATACTTTTTATCAATTCGGCAGCTTTTGTCTCTGTGTTGGTAATTTGCGCGATAGAATTTATCATCTTTAATGCCGAGGTAAGATTATAAACGTCCGTTACAAAAACCGGAAATTCTTCAGACAGCAGTTGCACCTGATCTTTTACATTTTCTTCTTTATTGGCAATGATTAAATCCGGTTGTAAACTTTTTATTGTGGGTATCCGTACATCTTTGGTTCCGCCAATAATAGTTTTATTTTGCCTTCCGTTTAATGGATGAACACAGAATTTTGTGATACCTATTATTGCGTTTTCCAAACCTAAATCGAATAATAATTCTGTTTGTGAAGGCACCAGTGACACGATGCGGGTAAGCGGCTGGCATAATTTTTTAGCGGAGTGAAACATACTAATTTTAAATAAGATAGCAAGACGAGGTTTCAAAAATATTGAGCCATTACCCAAAATAATTTAAAGGAAATTTAAATTCAATTAAAATAATTATAAGTAATTTATTGAGCGGGCTTTTCTTTAATTACTTGTAAACCTGCCTGTTTAGAAGGCCCTTTATGTTCAAAAAATAACATCTTTATAGCCACGACAAGTAATAGGATGGCGAAAACCTTTTTTACAGTATCCTGGGATAAGCTAAGTGCCAATTTGCTGCCAAAATAACTGCCGGCAAAAAAACCTGCAGAAATAATGACCACTACTTTCCAATCTACGTATCCCTCTTTATAAAATTGCAAAACACCCAATAAGCCAATGGGCAGTAATAAAATACCCAATGAGGTACCCTGTGCCATTTTTTGTGAAAAACCAAGAAAATAAACAAGGGCCGGTACAATAATTATACCGCCACCAACACCAACCATTCCGCCTAAAATACCGGCAATTATACCAATTATAATAAGTATAAGTAAAGTTTGCACATCCATCTTCTTATTATTTAAGCTCATTTATCCAGTTTTCAACATTGATTGGGAAATTTTAATTTATAAAAGGAAATCGCTTTCTCTATCACTTTGTAGGCGTCTTCTTTATCTTGAAATTCATCAATTTCTACCACCTTATTTTCTAATGCTTTGTACTGTTCAAAGTAATTTTTTAGTACGGCAATAAAATGTTTAGGCAAATCGTGCACGCTTGTAAAATGATTCACTGTGGGATCTTGGGTAGCTACTGCAATTATTTTATCATCTTTTTCACCATTATCAATCATTTGCATATTACCTATAACAGTGGCTTCTACCAAACACAAGGGTTGAATACTTTCGCTGCACATTACTAAAATATCAAGCGGGTCCCCATCTTCGCCCAAAGTTTGCGGAATAAAGCCATAATTGATAGGGTAATGAAAGGAGGAATGGATAACTCTATCCAAAATTAATAAACCGGTGGTTTTATCTATTTCATATTTCGCACGGGACCCCTGCGGAATTTCAATTAAGGCATTAACTATTTTAGGAGATTTTTCACCAAAATGAGCACCATGCCATGGATGTAATACGTACATAATTCGTTAATTATTATTAATCAAAAAGGTTATAAATTAAAGGATACTTTTAGGAGAAATGATTACCTGAGAATTTACAAATTTGCAGCCAACAAAGCATAAAATGATAAACGTAAAAACAAACAGGAAGTTAATGGTTTAAAAAAATTATTGAAAAGTATGCTTAAGATCTATGCGCCATTTACCATCGACCCTTACTACTTTAACTTCATTTTTAACGGTTTTTTTATAGGAATTGCTAAAATTTACAATGGTAACAGAATCGTTAGTTTGCTTTATTTCATTCACGATAATAAATGATTCTTTATAATTTTTTAATTCGTCCTTGCTTTTTGCGCCAAACTCTTTTTTACTAAGCTCAAAATATTGATTATTAACATCCTCATCTAACACGAATACTTTTGCATCCTTGTAATTATTTTCTAAAATATCTTTTATAAATGCCCTTGCAACATCAATATCTGTTGTAGGGTATATTTTACTATCGGTGCAGGAAACCAGTACTGATAAAAAACAAAGTGCAATAAATACTTTCAATTTCATAATTAAAGTTAAACGGCTGTATAATATTCAAAAATACAAAAGCAACTCCACTTATAGCACTTTTAAAAGGTTAGCGCACCTGATTATTCGCCTTTATTTTTAATTATTTTTTTTATTGAATCCAAAGCCTGTACATTATTTTTTAAAAGATTTTGCAGCGAATCTAAATTAACATTTTTCATAGCGGCCATTCCTTTTATTAAACTATCGGCACCTGCAGGATTTTTTTCTTTCATTTTTTGCATTCCTATCTGCATCAAAGTACCCATATCAAAAGCAACTTTCCATACACCTTTTTCCTTTTTTAAGGCAAAATCAACTGATTCACCACTGGCAATATCTTTTACCGGCACAGTAGCATTATCACCATTTATGGTCGCCTTACCCAATTCCATATTTTTTTTATCAAACTGTTTGGTTTTATCTGCACCCTGATCCATTTTAAACGCAGTTTCCATAAGACTCAGCAGGGTTTTACTATCTGCAGTGGCATATTTACCAGCCCCTTCAATATCCTTTTTACTTAGCAATTCAAAAAATGTTTGCAGTGTTTCTTTCGGATCACCCGAAACGGCAGTACCAGCGCATGCCGGCATTAAAATTGAAAGACTGATCAGGGATAGTACAGTTAATATATTTTTCATAAAAGATCAATTTAAATTAAGGTAATAGAATTATAGGATTACCGAATTAAGAAATAATTTACAGGGTGCGGGTTTTGAAAATAAATTATTAAATAATGATGTTAATAGTATGGATAAGATTACCAACAATTAATAACCCGGTAACAAAAACTTTCATATTAAAAAGTACTTCAACTTTTACCTATGAAAGTTAGTAAAATTAAAAGGTAAAATCACAGTGGAATTTATAGAAACAGTGGATTATTCAATAAAAAAGGCGGCAATAAAGCCACCTTTTATAATTTGATAAAAAAATTAATATTATAATCCCGAACCTTCTTAATTAATAAAACAAAGCTATTTCATTGCCCTAAACTTATTCAGGCAAAGCCTTACCTGCGTTCGTGTGCAGCATCAAATTCTTTGTCTTTATCATAGGCACGAATAATTGCTTTTACCAGTTTATGACGTACAACATCTTCTTCATCCAATTCGATATGTGCAATACCTTCAACACCTTTTAATATTCTTAAGGCTTTGTCGATACCACTGCGCATATTTTTTGGTAAATCAATTTGGGTAGGATCTCCGGTAATAATCGCTTTTGCATTGGCTCCTATGCGCGTTAAAAACATTTTTAGTTGCCCATCGTTTGTATTTTGTGCTTCATCCAAAATAATAAAGGCATTATCGAGGGTTCTGCCACGCATATAGGCAAGAGGAGCAATTTCAATAGTTCTGGTAGTCATATAATAACCTAATTTATCGGCGGGTATCATATCATCCAGGGCATCATATAAAGGACGCAGATAAGGATCAATCTTTTCTTTAAGATCACCGGGCAAAAATCCAAGATTTTCACCTGCCTCTACTGCCGGCCTCGTTAAAATTATTTTTTTAACAGATTTATTTTTTAATGCCCTTACAGCCAAAGCTACAGCTGTATATGTTTTACCGGTACCCGCCGGGCCTATAGCAAAAACAATATCATTTTTATCGACCGCGGTAACCATTCTTTTTTGGTTGGCAGTGCGCGCCCTTACCGTCTTGCCATTAGGACCAAACACCAACACTTCAGTTGGGTTTCGGTCTATAAAATTATCCACCACCTGTTGGTCATCGCCACCCAAAATTTGTTCAAAATAATTTTCACTCATGTGCCCGTTTCGTTCAATGTATTGAACGATCAAATTAATTTTTTCTTTGGCATCTACAATTTGTTCGGGAGCCCCGCTCAATTTTACTTGCGTGCCACGACTTAAAATTTTTAAAAGGGGAAATTTCTTTTTTAGAATGTCGAGTTTACCGTTATTAACTCCAAAAAATTCTATTGGGTTAACTGACTCCAGGTTGATGATAGTGTCTGTCAATGTACGTTTGGTTTAAAGATTCCGAGATAGTTGTTAATTATTTAGATGTAAAAATCTTATATATCAAATTTAGCGATTTGCCCTTGATTTTAAAACAATTTAGTTGTTCACATCATGTTAAAAAGATTTCAATTTTTGCTGCATTAAGTCCAACCAAAAGTAAACTCCAGAGCTTGTTAAAACCCTATTAGGATTCAAAATTTGATGTAAGAATAACTTCTTGCGCAGTAATAAAATGAAAAATTATTTATCAGTTTAAACTTTATTTTTTCAAAAAGATATCCTTTTATAAATTATACCATTATTACAATCAATGATTAAAACTGTTCATTGGTAAAAGTTCTATGCTATTTTTGTAATATTTTTGATGGATTTTGCTTGGTTTGAGTGGAAGCAATACAAATTTCTGATCACTTTAAATCTGGGAATGTCTTTTTTTAGTATATTGATACACAGAATAATAATGATACTTATAAAAAATTTAAATTTATAATGTTGTTTGAAGGAATTTTATTTACAAAATATAATTTGTCTTCGGTAAATTAATAGGTTAATTTTATTGATTACAAATTGGTAATACCCAATATTATGGAAAAATCTGGTATTGTAAATCTAAATACATTTATTTTAAGTGGTATTTTAGAAATGTATGTTTTAGGTAATGCAAGTGAGGAAGAAATTCAGGAAGTTCAAAATATGTCTGCTAAATATCCTGAAGTTTTACAGGAAATAAATGCGATAGGAAATGCGTTGGAAACCTACGGAAAAGCTTACAGTATAGCACCTGATATTACAATAAAACCCGCTATTTTTTCTATTATAGATTATATGGAAAGAATAATCAACGGAGAGCTTCCTTCCAACCCACCGATAGTAACTAATTCATCTTCAATTACAGATTATGCTGAATGGATTAGCAGGCCTGATATGGTTTTACCTTTAGAGTTTGAAGGCATTTTTGCAAAAGTTATTGCGCACAACCCACAAATGTCGATGGCGATAGTATGGTTAAGAGATGGTAGTCCAATGGAGACGCATGTTGACGTATTTGAAAGTTTGTTAATTATAGAAGGCAGTTGTGTTGTTACCATCGAAAATGTGGAAAATCATTTAAATGCAGGCGATATAATACATATTCCGTTATTTAAAAAGCATGTTATTTCGGTAACTTCTACAATTGTTTGTAAAGCAATACTACAGCGCATTGCCGCTTAATAAATCTCCAGTTTATTGTATTTTTTGAGATAGTTTGTCTTTAATTAACAGTTGTATTTATAATCCTTTCATTAAGGTGCTTATTAAAATTTTTAAGCTTTAGCAGCATGAAACTATTATTAACATCGACCTAAAATCGTTTAGTAAACTATCTTACAATCTTCTACTTAAAGCTGCCAATAATAGGCTTAACCAATGAAAATAGGATATTTAATAACTATTTATTTTTAGTAATTGAAAAAAATCCGCTTCCATAATTTCTTTTACGGCGCCAGGTTGCAAATCGTTAAGTAAAAGGTCTTCTATAGATATGCGAATTAAGCGTTTGCATCGATGCCTGACCGCATCCACCATTTTTCTGACCTGGTGAAATTTACCTTCCGTAAGTGTTATTAGTAACCAGGTATTGGGCAGTCCTTCTTTAAACTCATCCGGTCTGTTATACAAACCAACTGGTTTATTTACAATGATAACTTCGCAGGGCGATGTAGTGTAATTTGCTCCACCTTTTATACGGATGGTAACGCCGGTTTGAAGTTTTAAAAGGCTTTGCGGTGTAACAATATCCCTTACCTGAACCAAATAAGTGCGCTTGTGAGGTTGTTTACTTTCAAACAATAATTTGGTAACCTTTTTATTGGTAGTTAGTATCAATAAGCCTTCAGAATGATTATCCAACCTACCAATAGCATGAATACCTTCCGGAAAAGGATAAATGATTTCGGTAAGTAAACCAACATTATCCGGACTAACAAATTGCGACACCATTTTATAGGGCTTATTGATAATAAAATATTGGTGTTTTGGTTGCTGCATAAGCTGAAAAGGTTCACCAGAATTTAAAATGTACAGTCAAATAATAGGAATAAAGCATAAATTTTATAAGTACCTAATGACATATTTGTGGTTAATATCCAAAATAATGTATTAAAAATACTTAAATTTTAAAATAGGAAATAGTTTATCATCAATGTGCTGCAACGAGCATTACCATCATTCCAAGTAAAGCTAAAAATAAAAACAACATATAAATAATGGTAAGTATACCTGCAAAACGGTAATATATTTTTAAATTGTAAAAAGCATAATTAAGATTTTCCTGATCATTTAATTTTAATGCCAATTGCATTTTAATAGCAAATTTATAGAGATAAAGAAACATTATAAATAGTATAATTCCCAATATTACATATATTACCATTATGGCACCAGCAACCAATTCCGTGTTTCCGCCACTTTGAAGTCTGGGAGAAAATTGGCTAATTAATGTGCCTGCAAACATACCAATAAATGCCATGATACCACTTCCGGCAAAACCTGCGATAGATAAAAATTTTGCCCATAAAGCAATTTCTTTAAGGTGATTTATTGCCTCTATATCAACCAGCATTTCGTTTTGCAAAAGATTTTCTTCCAACATAAGTAATTTAAATTATGAATTATAAGTTGGATTTTATTTGTGTTTTATTTTGCTACATGCACAACATATACCTACCCTGATAATTATAACTAAAAAATAGGGCAATAGTTTAGAGGCACATTTTTTAAATAAAATACCATAGTATTATAATTGGCGCTATAAACTTAAAACTCAAATCATTTCTATACTTAATATTGTTTTTCATAACAATACCGCTAAATCAATTAAAACACTTATAGTTTATAACTCATAATTTATAACTTAGCTAATAGGCCCTGGCAAATAAAACCCGCTGTGCGCTTTCATTTCCGGTAAGAATACACTTACCCTTTTCTTGCTTATTATTCATTGGTATACAGCGTATGGTTGCTTTGGTTAATTCCTTAATTTTTTCTTCGGATTCAGGGGAACCATCCCAATGAGCGGCAATAAAACCTGTTTTAGCATCCAGTAATTGTACAAATTCATCCCAGCTATTGGCATTTGTAATGTGCTCATCCCTAAACAAACGCGCCTTATTGTAAATAGCATTTTGAATATCATCCAGCAATTGAATAATATTGTCGGCCAACCCGTCAATGCTCATGCTCATTTTTTCTTTGGTATCCCTGCGGGCAACTTCAACAATATTATTGGCAATATCCCTTGCTCCAATGGCTATGCGTACAGGCACGCCCTTCATTTCATATTCTGCAAATTTCCATCCCGGCCGGTTGTTGTCATTGTCATCATATTTAACCTTTATACCGGCTGCCTTTAATTGTTTAATTAAAACAGTTACTTTTTCATCAATCTGAAGTTTTTGTTCTTCGCCTTTAAAAATTGGCACAATAACAACTTGTATAGGTGCAAGTTTTGGAGGTAAAACCAATCCCTGGTCATCGCTATGTGCCATAACTAGTGCTCCGATAAGCCTTGTGCTTACCCCCCAGCTTGTAGCCCACACATATTCTAATTTATTTTCTTTATCGGTAAATTTCACGTCAAAAGCTTTGGCAAAATTCTGACCTAAAAAATGACTGGTTCCTGCTTGTAATGCCTTACCATCCTGCATCAGGGCTTCTATACAATAAGTATTTTCGGCACCTGCAAAACGTTCGTTGGCAGTTTTAATACCTTTTATTACCGGCATGGCCATAAAGGTTTCTGCAAAAGTGGCATATACTTCCAGCATTTTTTCAGTCTCTTCAATGGCTTCGGTTTTGGTGGCATGGGCGGTATGCCCCTCCTGCCATAAAAATTCGGCAGTTCGCAAAAATAAACGTGTCCGCATTTCCCATCTAACTACATTGGCCCACTGGTTTATAAGCAGGGGTAAATCCCGGTAGGATTGTATCCACCCTTTATAGGTATTCCAAATAATTGCCTCGCTTGTTGGCCGCACAATTAACTCTTCCTCCAACTTAGCTTCGGGATCCACTATTAGTTTACCCTTATTTTCCGGATCAGCTTTTAAACGGTAATGTGTTACAATGGCACACTCTTTTGCAAAACCTTCGGCATTTTTTTCTTCTGCCTCAAATAAACTTTTAGGAACAAACAAAGGAAAGTAAGCATTTTCATGGCCAGTTTCCTTAAACATCCTATCCAGTTCAGCCTGCATATTTTCCCAAAGCGCATATCCGTAAGGTTTAATTACCATACATCCTCTTACTGCACTATAATCTGCCAGGCCTCCCTTTAACACCAGATCGTTATACCATTGCGAATAATCCTTTTCCCTGCTTGTAATTTCCTTACTCATTTAATTATGGTTTTTATTATTCACAAATTATAATATTTAATAATTTACAAATGTGTTTTTAATTGATAATATATTTATAATGTAATATTAAATCTGCTTTTTTGCGTTTTAAATAATATGTCCTTAAATTTTCTATTTGATCTCTATATTTTTTCAGCAGCATCCTTTTGCCAAAACTAAACCATGCTATATTATAACCTACTTTACCTTTGTTTTATGTTGATTTTTAAAGCAGTGCTGTAAAATTCATCAACCAGTCACAATTTAAATAATATTAAATTAAAAATACACCTGTACCAAGCAAACGTATCCCGAGATTTTACGTATATTTAGACTTATGAAATAAGTATTATATTTCCCTTGATTTCCATTGCCCGTTTGTAAAAATCTTAACTAAAATCGGCACAAAAATAGTAACTTCATACTATAATAATTTTAAACAAATTATCATGAAAACGAAACTTTTTCTAACACTCATTCTAATAGCAACTTTAACCAGTTGCAGTACCATCTATAAAACTGGTCAAACACCCGATGATGTATACTATTCCCCCGCGCGTGCCATTGCTACAGGAGCAACCCAAACGGAGGAACCAGCGCCGGAACAATATGGCAGAAGTTTTAATGACCAAAGTAATTATAGCTATAATAGCGAAGACAGGATGATTCGTATGGGCATAAACGATAGCAGGTATCGTTATCTTGATAATAATTATGGTTATAGTCCTTATAGCTTTAGCTACGGATCCCATGCCTTTGGAGGTAATTATTTATATGACAATAGTTACAATCCATATTTCACTAATTTATATTATGGAAATTACTATTACAATCCGTATTACAATACCTACCCTGTTTATGTAGTAAAGGATGGTCCTTTAAAAACTACCACACCCCGCACCACCAATTTAAATGGTTACGGTAGAAATTACAATAATAATAATGGTGCTACTTTATTGGCTCCGCATCCAAATTATAATAACAGCGGTCGAAATCGAACCAGTACTTTAGGTAATTTTTTAAACAGGGTTATTACACCTTCCACCAATAATTCTAATACTACAAATTATACACCTGCGCAAAATTCAAGAACTTATACACCTGCGGCAACTAATAATAATTCATCATCCAACAACAGTTCTTCAGGAGGTTCCAAAGGTGGTGGTCAAATTTCAAGACCGCATTAATTTGCTTAAATACATTATTAAATTTTTATGCCATTAATTTTCAACGGCATGCATTAATTGTTATGCTATGAAAAGATATATTCTTTTATTTATTTTATTTTTTGGAAAAATAGCATTTGGTCAAATTCCGGAAGATGTGCTTAGGTATTCTTTTTACCCTCAAAGCGGTACTGCACGTGCATTGGCCATTGGTGGCGCAATGGGGTCGTTAGGCGGAGATATCACGGCTAATTATGTAAACCCTGCAGGACTTGGAAATTATAAAACAGGCGAATTTGTATTTTCACCTGCATTTATTTTTAACAATAATGCTGTAAATTTTAGGGGAACCAATGTAAAAAGCAATAAAAGTGGTTTAATTTTAGGCGGCCCAATTGGTATAGTATATGGTGCTTCTAACCCATACAAACCCGGCAATAGTTCCACCATAAGTTTAGCTGTTTCTCAAACTGCTAATTTTAATAACACAACACATTATGCAGGTTATAATAATTACAGCAGTTTTAGCGAGCAATTTGCAGAGCAGGCAGTTAAAGGTTTAAATGGAAGTAATATAAACAATGTACTAAACGATCCGCAGTATGCATATGGTGCTGCGCCTGCATTGTATACTTATCTGGTAGATACTTTTGCAGGCAACGTAGTTAAAGCGTTACCGGAGTTTGTGTTGCAAAGGGGCAAAGCATTATATCAGCAAAATACGTTACAAACAAGGGGCGGAATTTATGAAATAGCTTTAAGCTTTGCAAGTAACCATAACGATAAATTTTTATTTGGAGGAGGTATCGGGCTTCCTATTGTAAATTACCACAGCATAAACACTTTTAGAGAAAATGATACTTCAGCGGTTCTTAACAATAATTTTGGCTATTTTAATTTAATTGATTCCTTTTCTACAAAAGGTGTTGGAATAAATTTTAAATTTGGAATGATCTATAAACCGTCAGAACATATAAGACTGGGATTTGCAATTCATACACCGAGTTATATGTGGACCTTAAAAGATAAACGCAATCTTAATCTTGTTGTAAATACAGAAAATTATAAGGGGCTCCAAAGTGTGAGTTCACAGCTCTTTACCAATAATACGCCGGGAGAAAGTAGTTATTCTTTATTGACACCATGGAAATTTTTGGTTAGTGGAAGTTATGTATTTAGCCAGGTGGAAAATATTAGCAGGCAAAAAGGATTTATAACCGCAGACATAGAATATGTAGCCCATAGTGGTTCCTCTTTTTACAGTGCCAACCCCGACCCTGCAGCCGGTGAAAAAGAATATTACCAATCCTTAAACCAGGTTATAAAAAATCAGTATAAAGGTTCTTTTAATTTTCGGGTAGGAGGAGAATTAAAATTTAATGTAATTATGGCCAGACTTGGTTTCGCCTATTATTCAAACCCTAATAGAGATGCCAGTTTAAAGACAAATAAAATGTTATTAAGTGGCGGTTTAGGTTATAGAAACCATGGTTTTTTTGTGGATCTTACTTATGTTCATTCAATAAATAAAGACGTAAATTTCCCTTATCGTTTACAAGATAAGGATAATACTTATGCTAATCTAAAAAATCAATTGGGTAGTATTGTAGCAAGCGTAGGTTTTAAATTTTAAAAATAGTAATTGAAAAGATCAAAGTAAGATTTATACTTTTGATGGCTCAAGGTTAAATCCCCATTGGAAGAAATTGCGAAAAATGTAATTACAACGATTACCCAAAATTTGTAATTAATCCTCCGAAATAGCAGGCTATTCATTAAATAAGTATTTTCTAAACAAATTTAGTTTTTGATATCAAAATTAATTTATTGGAGTAGGAAGCTACTCCTAAAACCCCCTACACTATTTTAGGTTGTTATAGTAGGTAAGATATTTTTTAGATGGAGCCAATGAGTGCTGGCTTGGGCTTTCGAAATTGTGCGAATCAACTTTATTCAACTAATTAAACACACTACCTTGGCCTTTAAATAGACTATTATATTATTAAAATAATTCATTCTATTACACAAATCCCTTTAACCTTACAATTAAGTTAACAAAAGCAAAAGATATAATTAACTAAATTGATATAATTTAAATAAATATAAAAAAGAAACAATGGCAAAGTTGAAAGTCGCGCCGGTTAAAAGCGAAAAAAAAGTATTGCGTGAGCAGATTGAAAAGAAACTCCAAAAAACCTTTAGTGCATTAAAAAAGACTGTAGGTAAAAAGAAATTTGATGACCATGTAAAAAAGGCCAGTAAAGTTTTGGTTAAAGGATTTACAAAAAAACCAAAAGTTATTAAAAAAGCAGAAAGTAAATTACCGGCATAATAATTATTAGTGGATTAGGTAGCAGATTTGCAAATCCCTGGTATCATTAAAGGTTGTTAAAAGCGAAAAAACATTTTTTAATGTACCCGGTTATTCTTCGTATCCTTCGTTTTCCCAACAACTGGACTGGATAAATAAAAAAAAGCTCCAATTGAGGGCTTTCAAAAAATTTGCTGCACTTTTTTTTATTGAGGCTGCCAATGCACACTAAACTGAATGCAGAGGCCTACGCATTAGCTAGTATATTATGGGGTATGCCTGCAAACCCTTCACTTCTTTGCCATTCAACACAGTTTTGCGATGGTACAAAAAAATGATTTTAATACCTTTATTATTATTTTTTACACTGAAGTTTAATCAAGGCTTATTTCTGAATATAAAACTACCTGCATTAATTAAAAAAGCTCCCGATTTAATTTAATCGGGAGCTTTTTCTAGTATGTAAAATCTTTAATTTACTACTACTCTTTTTGTATAAGATCCTTCGGGCAATACTACTACTATATTATAAATTCCTCTCGCAACTGCAAAAATTGGTAAATTATAAACTCCGCCAAAAGCATTAACACTGTTAACTTGTTTTATTTTTTGCCCTCCCCCATTTATTAATTCAATGGTAGCTAAATTTGAAGTACCCCGCACAAATACATTAATAAAATTACTTGCCGGGTTAGGTGTAATTGTTATTTCAATTCCGGTTGCAGTTGAAATTATTTTAGTGCCGTGTATAGGCGATGTAACAAAACTACTGTCATTATTTATCTGCCTCAGACGATAGTAATAATAGGTATTTGCTTGTACAAAATTATCTATATAACTATAATTTGAGGTAGTTGCAGTTGTGCCGTTGCCTTTAACATAACTAACCTGCGTAAAATTAACGCTATCGGTACTTCTATCGATCGCAAAACCATTATTATTATTTTCGGATAAAGTGCTAAAGTTTAGTAGAATACTTTTAGGATTAGCTTTTATTGTAAAATCAATTTTAGGGGCAGTTAATGTTGTATTTGCAGGAACCAGCATAAATTGAGAAAAGCCTGTAAATGATCCGGTATAAGTTATGTAACCGGCAGCAGCATTTTCAACAACGATCGGTGTAATAATACTGGCGGATATAGAATCAATTGTACCACTTGTAAGGTTTACCCCATCCTTAACTTTCAAAATTTTAAGATTTAATTTATTAGCACCCCATACCGCCAATTCATCTTCAGTAAAATACAGGGTTGCCTGATAAATAGCTGTAGAACTTGGTGTTGCCGGACTAATTTGAAATACTTTTTGAGTCCGCTTATATGAACCACCCAACGTAGATAGTGGTATCGCCTGGTTTCCTGCCTGAATTATTTGGGTGGTAATTCCAGCAATAGTTACCGGTGTATTATTAATTAGCGCAATCATTTTGTTGTTGGAAATACTTCTGAAATTATTTGTAACCGAACCGGCTCTTACATCAAAACCATAACTGGAGCTAACAACTGTTTCAACATTATAAGGATTGCCATTGATCAATAAATCATCTATCAGCAAGGGAGGATTGTTACCGGTATTATTATCATTTACCCACCTGAAACCAATAGTAAATGCAGTATCCATTAAATTAGCAGGCAACTTAATACTACCCGTATTTTTAGCAAGACTATCTCCCTGTAAAGTTAATGGGGCACCTGTACTGTCTGGTAAATAATAAAATGATCGGTTGTTATAAGAATACATGACCCTGCCAAAATCGTACACACCCTGTGCATCTGCCTCTCCATTGCATTTATAGGTAAAGGACAAATTTCCATCGGCATAACCTGAGGACCTAATTTTTGGTGTAACCACTACGGCATCTGAAGTACTATCGGCAGCATATTCAAGTGGTTTTGTTACCACGTTATCTGTAATATAAAGTGCCTGACCAGTAATACCTGCACCACCGTTTGCCCCTACCCGCCATTTGTTTGCACCGGCTGTGGCCTGAAAAGAACCTGTTAACCAATTAAGTGGAAAATTACCGCCGGCAGTACCAAAATTTTCATTTAAAAGCGCTACAGGTGAGTTACCTACTGATATATTGTCGTCGTCGCGAATATTTATGGTAAGCTGCTGAGCTGTTGCACCTG
>JAYTHI010000182.1:0-4557 GCA_043732685.1 Ferruginibacter sp.
GCTAATGCTATATTTTTTGGGGCAAGACTTATTAAAAATAATTTACTGGATGTTGTGGTTGCCGGCGGTACCGATGCACTTACAAAATTTACCCTGAACGGCTTTAAAACTTTAATGATATTGGATGAAGAGTTGTGCCAGCCATTTGATGAACATCGAAGGGGATTAAATTTGGGCGAAGGTGCCGGTTATATTGTATTGGTATCTGCAAAAATTGCCGCTACATTAAGTAAAAAAACTAACATTGTATTGAGTGGATATTGTAACGCAAATGATGCCTTTCATCAAACCGCTTCTTCTCCGGATGGAAATGGCAGCTATTTAGCGATGAGCGGTGCCTTAAAAAAAAGTGGCTTGCTGCCGGCAGACATCGATTACATTAATTTGCACGGAACGGGTACCCAAAATAATGATATTGCAGAGGGAACCGCCATCAGCCGTTTATTTGAAGGTAATTATCCGCACATGAGTTCTACGAAGGCCTACACCGGCCATACGCTTGGCGCATGCGGAGGTGTCGAAGCGGTATTTTCGGTATTGGCAATTGAACAGGGAATTGTTTATCCTACCCTTCGTTTACAAACCCCCATGAAAGATTTACCCTTTATCCCTGTAACAAAATTAATAGAAAAGGCAACCCTCAACCATGTACTTTCCAATTCATTTGGCTTTGGTGGAAATTGTACTTCCTTAATTTTTTCTAAAGTTTAAGCTCATTATGTATATACGTGCAACAGGAAATATATCGCCGCAAATAACATTTGGACAAGCTGCTTTTTTAACAGCGCCCATTAACTATTTAGGAAACCGTTTGCAAGCTGTTGAACCTGATTACAAAACCTTGATTGATGCAAAATTGTTAAGAAGAATGAGCAGGATCATCCGCATGGGTGTTGCTGCCGCCATTAACTGTTTACAGGAGGCGGGTATAACACAACCCGGTGCTATTATTACCGGAACCGCCTATGGCTGCATGGAAGACACGGGTATTTTTTTGACAAAAATGGTGGAAAATAAGGAAGAGCTACTTACGCCAACCGCATTTATACAATCAACCCACAATACTATTGGTGCACAAATAGGGCTTATCCTGCAATGCAATAACTATAACAATGCATTTGTACACAGGGGCTTTTCTTTTGAAAGTGCCTTGTTGGATGCGATGCTGTTGTTGCAGGAAAATGAAGTACAGGATGTACTGGTAGGCGCAGTTGATGAAATTACCAATTATAGTCACCACATTTTAAGCAGGATGGGATTGTATAAAAAACTACCGGGAAATAGTTTAGAACTTTTTACAAACCAATCAAATGGAACCATTGCAGGCGAAGGCGCAATATTTTTTTTATTGGCAAATAAGCCATCAGCAACAGACTATGCAAAGCTAAGCGGGTTAAAAACATTTTATAAACCTCAGGGATTAGCCACCATTGAAAGGAACATACTATCATTTTTAAAAGAACAATCCTTATCCCTCAGCGATATTGATTTAATTATAACCGGTAAAAATGGCAATAAGACCGAGGATGACATATTTGTTCAATTGGAGTCAGGGCTTCTCAGTCAAAATATACTTATCAATTACAAACAGTTGTGTGGCGAATACTCAACAGCTGCATCGTTTGCAGTATGGTTAGGTGCAAATATTATTAAAAGGCAAAACATACCCGATGTATTTAAAAGTAAGCCGCTAAATAATAAAGAGATCAGGTACATATTAATTTATGACCAATACCTTTCTATTCATCATACTTTAATTTTGGTAGCTGCATGTTAAACTTTAAAAATACCAATATTATTTTCTTGTCGCTTTTCTTTGTGCTGCTTACTATTCATCAATGGGTTGGGGTGGACTGGTATTTTTACCTGCTGTTATTTATTGTATATTCCTTGATAGTATTTTATGGTTGTTACCATATAGGGTCAAATTTTTTTATTAAAATAATTTGTGCTGCAGATTCAAAGTTAAACCATATTGCCATTAGTTTTGATGATGGCCCGTCTGTAAATTATACTATAAAAATTTTAGAATTACTTGAAGCGGAAAAAATTGAAGCAGTATTTTTTTGCATTGGAAACCGCATTAAGGGCAATGAAAATATAATACAAAATATTATTGCTAAGGGCCATATCATAGGCAACCACAGTTATTCGCATCATTTTTGGTTTGATATGTTTTCAGCAAAAAAAATGGAACAGGATTTGGAGTTGATGGATACAGAAATAAAAAAGCTAACCGGATTGAAGTTAAAATTTTTCAGGCCACCTTACGGCGTAACTAACCCAAATCTTGCAAAGGCAATTGTTAAACGAGGATATATCCCAATTGGTTGGAGTGTACGATCAATGGATACTATCAGCAAAAAAAATGATCAATATTTACAAAAAATTATTGCTTCCATACAACCTGGTGCTATTTTTTTATTTCACGATACTGCTTTAATTACCCTTCAGGAAATTAGGGCATTTATTGAAGCCGTTAAAAAAAGTGGGTATACCATCGTTCGATTAGATAAATTATTAAACATACCTCCCTATGCGTAAACTATTGATTGCCCTATTTTTTTTACTGATGGGTGCTTGTTTAAAAGCACAATATCCCGGCTATTCGCCTGTTGCCGATCTTCCCAAATTTAAATTGGAATTTGCTGCTGCTTCAAAAAAAACAAGTTCGGTAAAAAGCGATTTTATACAGGAAAAAAATCTGAGTATGCTATCAGAAAAAATAGTTTCAAAGGGAAAGTTTTATTTTAAAAAAGATAGCCGGGTAAGGATGGAATACCTTGTACCCTTTCAGTACCTGATGATCATTAATAAGGATAAAGTTTTTATAAAAGATGGGCAGAAGGAAAATAAAATTTCTACAAAGTCAAACAAGTTATTTCAAAAAATTAATACCATCATGATTGATTGTATGGAAGGAACGGCGCTGGAAAACACTGATTTTAAAACGACCGTTTTCGAAAATAAAAATACTGCATTAATAGAATTAACACCTGTGTCAAAAGGTTTAAAAGAGTTATTTAAAAATATTAATATTACCATCAATAAAAAAGATTTTTCGGTCACTACTATTTTAATGCAGGAAATATCAGGCGATAATACACTAATTCATTTTACAAATAAAGAACTGAATGTTACCATCCCCGATACGATATTTTATATTAAATAGTGTACTTTTTTTTATGGTGAGTTGTGCACCTATTTACAAAAAAATGATGCGCTCAACAGTAAGCGCTGCTGTTTTAAAAAAGTTTATGCCAAGGTTTACTGTTGCCTTATACCATACCCAGGTAAATGTAATGGGCAATCATTTAAGCGGCTTGCTATTGATAAAGAAAATGCCCGATAGCTCAACCCGGTTAGTATTTTCTAATGAGATGGGTTTTAAATTTTTTGATTTTGAATTTGATACGGCAGGTAAATTTAAAGTGTATTCCATAATTAAACAATTGGATAAAAAGCCGGTAGTGATAACGCTTAAAAAAGATTTCGAACTTTTATTAATGCAGCAGCCGGATTCGGCAATTGTTGATGTCAGGCAAAATAAAGGGTTAGTCTATTTTATTTATCCGCAAACAAAAGGCTGGTATTATTATATTACAGACAGTTCGCTTAATAAGCTCCTGCGCTTGCAACGGGTATCCAAAACAAAAATAGTGGTTACTGCAAGCATGCAAAATTATAGTAATGGCATGCCGGATACGATTGCCATTGTTCACAATAATTTCAATTTTACCATTGACTTAAAAAGAATAATTCAATAATGCTTAAAGAAAATTTTTTTATCATTGAAGACCTCGATATTAATAATTATGAAGTGAGCTCCATTTTTATTATTAATGCAGGTCATGCCATTTTTAAAGGCCATTTTCCTGACCAACCAGTTGTTCCCGGTGTATGCATGTTGCAGATGACAAAAGAATTACTGGAGCAGGTAATTAAAAAAAAGACAGACCTGATAAGCGCCTCCGACATAAAATTTTTAGCCGTTATTGATCCTTTTAAAAATAATGCAATTAATGTTTCTTTACAATACAGCATTGATCCGGCTGATATAATTGTGGTAATTGCAAAGCTTTTTAAAGAGAATGAAGTACATTTTAAATTTAAAGGAAAATTTAGAATAGTATAGAGTAAGGATAATTTTAATTGTTTTTTATAAAAAATTATGACAACATTCGATACTATAATAATTGGCTCCGGAGCCGGCGGATTGGCTGCTGCCATTTGCCTGGCAAGGGCCGGACAAAGTGTAGCCGTTATAGAACAGCATTATGTTCCCGGTGGCTGGTGCCATAGTTTTTATATTGATGGCCATCGGTTTAGTCCTGGTGTACATTATATAGGTTTATTAGACAAAGGAGAATCTACCAGTACCTTATATGAAGGTCTGGGTATTGCCAATGAACTGGTATTTTTTAGGATGAATGCAAAAGCTTATGAGCATTGTTGGATTGGTGACCAAAGAATTGACCTGCCGGCAAATGTGGAGGAACTGCAGGAAACCTTATCTAAAAAATTTCCGAAAGAAAAAAAGGGAATAAAAAAATACCT